>CALXCJ010000036.1 GCA_944386775.1 uncultured Clostridia bacterium | reverse complement strand
AAGGAAAATTTGACAAAAAAATTAAGCATTTCCAATGCTTATATCAATCTTTTATTTAATTAACTGTCAAATTCCCGTTTCCAAGTACGAGGACTTCTTTTACTTATATGTGAACGTGTTATACTTAATTTATTTCCATTACTTTGTGATTTACCACAGATTGCGCATTTTGCCATAACGATTAGCACCTCCTAATTTAAAAATAAAATTGACTATTAATAATACTAACACAAAAGTATAAAAAAAACAAGTATTTTTTGGAAAAATATCAAAAAATTCCTTGCAATATAGTAAATTTATGGTATAATATAAAGGCTATTGATAAAAAAATGAAAGGATTGAATAAAATGAATAGTAAAGTAGAAAAAACAGAAAATGCAAATGAAGTAAAATTAGAACTAACAGTAGAAGCTTCAAAATTCGAAGAAGCAATAAACAAAGTATATTTTAAAAGTGCAAAATACTTCAATATACCAGGATTTAGAAAAGGAAAAGCACCAATGAAAATCGTAGAAAAATACTATGGTGAAGAAATATTTTTCGAAGATGCATTCAATGAAGTTGCACCAGTTGCCTTAGAAGAAGCAGTAAAAGAGCACAATCTTGAAGTAGTAAGCAGACCAGATATAGATGTAAAACAAATAGAAAAAGGAAAAGACCTAATATTTACAGCAGTATTTCAAACAAAACCAGAAGCAAAACTTGGAAAATATAAAGGTATAGAAATCAAAAAAATTGAGTATAATGTAACAGACGAAGATATAAACCACGAACTTATGCATATGCAAGAACACAACTCAAGACTAATAACAGTAGAAAACAGACCCGTAGAAAAAGGTGACATAGTAACAATAGACTTCGAAGGATTTGTAGATGGAAAAGCATTTGAAGGTGGAAAAGCAGAAAACCACGAACTAGAAATAGGAAGTAACACATTCATCCCAGGATTTGAAGACCAAATAATCGGAATGAAAATAGACGAAGAAAAAGACATAAATGTAAAATTCCCAGAAGAATACTTCTCAAAAGACTTAGCAGGAAAAGATGCAACATTCAAAATAAAACTACACGAAATCAAGAAAAAAGAATTACCTGAATTAGACGATGAATTTGCAAAAGACGTAAGCGAATTCGACACTCTAGAAGAACTAAAAAAGAGCATAAAAGACAGACTAGAAAAACAAAACAAAGAAAAAGAAAAATTTGAAATCGAAGAAGAAGTAATAAAAGAAGTATGTAAAAATGTTGAAGTAGAAATTCCATCAGGAATGATAGAAACAGAAACAGAAAACATGCTAAAAGACTTAGAAACAAGACTATCATACCAAGGATTAAAACTAGACCAATATCTTCAAATAATAGGAAAAACAAGAGAAGATATCCAAAAAGAATACGAGCCTCAAGCAACAGAAGCTGTTAAATCAAGATTAATGCTAGAAGCAGTAATAAAAGCAGAAAAAATAGAAGCACTAGATGATGAAATAGAAGCAAAAATGAAAGAAATGGCTAAAAACTATGGAAGAGAAAACGATGAAGAATTTATGAAAAACGAAAATGTAGCAAATTACATAAAAGAAGGAATAAAATCTGAAAAAGCACTTGATTTTTTAGTAAAAAATGCTAAAATGAAATAAACAAATAAATAAAAAGCAAAAGGTGAGGTTAGAATAGAGATATAAATTCAAACTTTACCTTTTATTAAATAAAAAGAGGAAATAATAAATTTCCAAAAGGAGGAACTTATGTTAGAAAAAAATAGTTTAGTACCATATGTAATTGAACAAACAAGTAAAGGAGAAAGATCATACGACATATTCTCAAGATTATTAAAAGACAGAATAATATTTTTAGGAGAAGACGTAAACCCAACATCAGCAAGCTTAGTTATAGCACAATTATTATTCCTAGAATCAGAAGACCCAGACAAAGAAATATCACTATACATCAACTCACCAGGAGGATCAATAACAGACGGAATGGGAATAGTAGATACCATGAACTATATAAAATGCCCAGTATCAACAATATGTGTAGGTCTTGCAGCAAGCTTTGGAGCAGTACTTTTAGCAAATGGTGAAAAAGGAAAAAGATATGCAACACCAAACTCAGAAATACTAATACATCAACCATTAATAGGAGGTCAAGGTGGAGGAATTTCAGGCCAAACAACTGAAATAAAAATCCATGCTGAACACATGATAAGAACAAGAGAAAAACTAAACAAACTATTAAGTGAAAGAACAGGTCAACCAATAGAAAGAATAAACCAAGATACAGAAAGAGACCACTACATGACAGCACAAGAAGCACTAGAATATGGTCTAATAGATGGAATTATGGACAAAAGAAATTAGAAAAAAGTAAATAAAACTCAGAATCAGAACAAAATAAGAAAATGAAAAAAATTTTAAAAAGAAAAATAAGAAAATTTAAAAATTAAAAAAGTTTAAGTAGAATAAAAAATAAAAAAGTAAAAAGCTTAAACAAAGCAAAATAAAAAAACTTAAGAAAACTCAGAATCAATAAAATAAAAAAATTGCAAGGGAGAATAGATATGCCAAGAAATGATATACCAAAAAGTGTAAGATGCTCTTTTTGTGGAAAATCACAAGAAAATGTAAAGAAAATAGTTGCAGGACCAGGTGTATATATATGTGACGAATGTGTAGAACTATGTACAAGTATAATAGAATCAGAATTATATGAAGATGAAGAAGTAGGATACACACTAAACGAAAAAATACCAACTCCAAAAGAAATAAAGCAAATATTAGATGACTATGTAATAGGTCAAGAAGAAGCCAAAAAAACCCTATCAGTTGCAGTATATAACCACTATAAAAGAATAGCATCAGAAGAACAAAATAAAGAAGGTTCAAATGATGTAGAAATACAAAAAAGCAACATATTACTATTAGGACCAACAGGGTGTGGAAAAACACTTCTTGCAAAAACACTTGCAAAAATACTAAATGTACCATTTGCAATAGCAGATGCAACAACACTAACAGAAGCAGGATATGTTGGAGAAGATGTTGAAAACATACTTTTAAAACTTATTCAAGCAGCAGATGGAGACATAGAAAAAGCAGAAAAAGGAATAATATATATAGATGAAATAGACAAAATAACAAGAAAATCAGAAAACCCATCTATCACAAGAGATGTAAGTGGAGAAGGTGTGCAACAAGCACTACTTAAAATAATAGAAGGAACAATAGCATCTGTACCACCACAAGGAGGAAGAAAACATCCAAACCAAGAACTAATACAAATAAACACAGACAATATCCTATTCATATGTGGAGGAGCATTTGAAGGCTTAGAAAATATAATAAAAGACAGAACAGGAAAAAAAGCAATAGGATTTGGAACAAAAATAGAAAGTAAAAAAGAAGTAAATAGATATGAAATATTCAAAGAACTATTACCACAAGACTTATTAAAATATGGTCTAATTCCAGAATTTATAGGAAGACTACCTATAATTGCAACTTTGCAAGACCTAGACAAAGAAGCACTAATAAAAATAACAACAGAGCCAAAAAACTCTTTAGTAAAACAATACCAAAAACTATTAGAGCTAGACGGAGTAGAACTAGAATTTTCTAAAGAAGCACTAGAAGCAATTGTAGATAAAGCAATAGAAAGAAAAACAGGTGCAAGAGGATTGCGTTCAATAATAGAAGATATAATGCGAGATATAATGTTTGACATACCATCAAACCCTAATATTGAAAAATGTATAATAACAGAAAAAACAGTTCTAGAAAACGCAGGTCCAGAGCTTATAATAAATGAGCATAAAGAGGAAAATAATACAAAGCCAAAGGAAAAGAAAAAAAGAGAAATGCCACATAAGAAGGAAACGGCTTAAGGGAAGAATAGGCTATTGATTAATATTTGGATTTTAAGTAATAATTTAAAAATCTATAAATAATTTTAGTAAAAAGCAGGAAGAAAAAATTACCTGCTTTTTTTTGAAAATAATATCTACAAAATGTAATATAATGTAGTAAAGCAGTTACAGATGGAGTAAATAGTTTGAAAGAAATACTTTAATAACTATGTGCACACTTTCAGCAAAGCGAGAAAGGGATGAAACTTAATATGACTATTTCAGTAAAGTTAAACGATGAAGATATAGAATTAATAAAAAATTATGCAAAACTAAACAACATTTCTGTATCTGATTTAATAAGAAATGCAGTATTAGAAAAAATTGAAGACGAATACGATTTAGAAAGCTATAAAAAAGCCAAAAAAGAATATAATAAAAATCCCAAAACATATACAATGGAAGGAGTAAAAAAGGAGCTGGGATTATAGTGAGATATAATATTTATTTACAGATAAAGCAAAAAACAATTAAAAAAATTTGATAAAAACACAGCGGCATTAATAATAGGATGGTTAGAAAAAAACATTGAAGGATGCGAAAATCCAATACTACATGGAAAAGGTCTAGTTGGAGACAAATCGGGAGAATGGAGATATCGTATTGGAGACTATAAGATAATATGTGAAATACAAGAAAAAGAAATAGTAGTGCTAGTATTGGAAATTGGACACAGAAGGAAAATTTATAAATAGAAGAATTTTAATAAGAAACATTAATAAATTTAAGCAAAAATATAAAGTGAACTTAGAATATTAAAAAGTATAAAAATATTTTAAATCACTTTATATTTTTGCTTTTTTAATTTATGGATAAGAGTTAGAAAACAATAAATCATAAGATAATTTTAAAGAATAGAAAAATATAATTAAGTTTAAAAATTAATTATATTTATTATAATTAAACTTATAGCATTTATATTAAGAAAAGTCAATATAGATAGATTAAATAAATATATAAATTTCTTGAAAAAATTTTTTAATAATTCAATAAAAAACCAGTATTTTAAGGCTATTGATGTTAATAAAAAATTTAATTAATTTTTAAACTTAATTAAAATATTAATATTATATGCAAAACAAAAATATAAGTAACTCAAATGAGATATTTTAATTAAAAAAGAAGAAAGATAGGGAGGAAAAACAAATGGAAAAGAAAAAAATTAAAGAAAAAACAAAAGAAAGAGCGATTACTTTAATAGCACTTACCATAACTGTAATTGTTCTGCTTATTTTGGCAGGAGTAACAATTACAACTCTGACAGGTAACAACGGAATATTAACAAAATCACAAGAAGCAAGAACAACCACAGAAATAGAAGAAGCAAAAGAACAAGCAAAAATAGATATATCTAATTGGATATTAGAAAAATCAGAAAATGGAGAAAGCACTAATTTAAATGATAGTATCATAAAAGAAATATTAACGGATAAAGAATATGTAAAAGGAACTCCAGGAGAATCTAGTTTTATTACAAAAAAAGGAGAACACGAAATATCATATTCTGAGTTATATAAAAACGAATTAGAATTCTTAGCGGGAAAATATTATGCAATAGATACAAATATTACAATAGGAGAAAAGACTATAACTATACCAGCAGGAGCAACAATATCTAAAATACCAGGAGAAAATGATGTTGATGAAGGACTAGTGATATATATAACAAATGAAGAAGTAAAAGAAGAAGAATGGAATAATCGAGAAACAATGCAAGAAATATATAATCAATTTGTTTGGGTACCAGTAGAAAATCCAGTATTAGACTTAACACCAGATGATGGAACATCATTACCTAAAGAAGATAGTGATACAATAAAAGCAAAAGTACAAAATGAAATAGATGCAGGGAGATATCCTATGGCAATAAAAAATGGAGAAGATTATATTGGAGTATTATACCAATTTACTGAAGATAATGACAAAGTGAAAGTTGAGCTGTATGAAAATTGGGCGCCATTATCAGGAAGTTATGAAGAACCCGATATTGTACGATTATATGATGAAGATATTTCTAATTTAAATCAAATAAATGAAATATTAAATACAAATTATAGTTCATCTACAGATTTTAAAAACGATTTACAAACAAAATTCAATGCAATGGTAAAAAGTGTAGCAGAAAAAGGAGGATTTTGGGTAGGAAGATATGAAACAAGTAATATGATTAACTCAAATAGTGCAGCACAAAAAATAAATGTAGTAAAAGGAACTATGACAGGAATAAATAATGTAACATGGTATAGAATGTATTCACAACAGGAAATATATTCACAACAAGCTTTGCAGAAAAGTGAAAATATAAAAAGTACTATGATGTGGGGAAGTCAATGGAATCAGATACTTATATGGATGCGAAATATAAGAAATGAAGAAAAAGATTCTTATTATGTAACGAATTCATTAGGAATGGGAAACTTTGGAACAAATGATGATACTGAGAGTGGAATTGTTAATACAGGATTTTATGAAGCTAAAAATATATATGACTTAGCAGGAAATTTAAATGAATGGACTCTCGAAGTTAATGATACTTTTAATAGGACTAAATGTCGGTGGTCATTATTATAATACTGCTGATTCGCAAACTAAAGCATCTGCTCGTTCAAATAATCCGCCTGATATTGCTAATGATGAAAATGGTTCTCGTATGACACTTTATTAATTTATTATAATATTAGGTGAATTAAATTTATTCAAAAAACTATTGACAAAAAAGGATTACAAGTGTAAACTATAAAAAACTACGCTTGTAATCCTTTTATAAAAATTATTAAATAAAAAAGTGAAAAATAAATAGTATCCAAAACTTAAAGGTATTAATTAGTCGAAAGGAAGGATATAAACAATGAATAAAAAATACGAAATAACAGATGCGGAACTAGAAATAATGAAAGTTCTATGGAAAAACAAAAAAGCAAATCTAGACACAATAATAAACAATCTAAGCCAAAACAAGCCAAAAAACAAAAGTACAATAAAAACACTAATATATAGACTAATAGAAAAAGGCACAATCACAAGTAAAAAAGAGTAAGGAAAAAATGTAGAATACCTACCAACAATTACCGAAAAACAATACCAAAAAAAAGTCAGCAAAAATTTCTTAAACAAAATATATAGTGGCTCAATAAAGTCACTAATGTTAAATTTTGTAGAAGATCAAGAAATGACAAAAGAAGACATAGAAGAATTATTACAAGAAATAAAAAAATAGAATAACAAAAAAATGCAATAAAAGATAATAAAAAATTAATGAAATAAAAATAATAAATAAATATAATAAAAAATTAATGAAATAAAAATAAGAAATAAATATAACAAAAATGAATTGAAATAAAAAATAATAACTACATAACACACTAGAAATAGTATAAAAACAAAGCAATAAAAAAATAATAAATAAAAATAATAAAAAATAAAGAGGTAAAAATGAAAATAAAAAGAAAAATCATAATCTTTTGCATCATAATCGCAGCCATACTAATCACAGTAGGATTGCTATACAAAGAATCAGACATAAAAGAAGAACAAAGGCAAAAACAAGAACAAGAAGAAAAAAACAAAGAGCAACAAGAACTGCTAGAAAACCTAGATGTCCAAGAAATAATAACAACATATGAAAACCAACAAACACAGCTAAAGCAAATAGCAAAAAGTGAACTAGACTCGATATTTTTCACAGAAGAAATAAAAAAAGTAGACTTTAGCCTCGCATCATATGAAAACAATTATGAATATATATACAAAGTAGAAACAGAAAACTTTAGCATAATTTTCAAAGAAAATGGAGGAAACATAGTAATACAAGACAAAAACTACACAGATGGAGAAACTTCAAATCTATCAGCAGAAGAAATAGCAAAAAATGTATTAAAAAATTACACATTTTTAGAAGGATATACCTATAAAGAAATATCAGAAACAAATACTGAAGATGGCAAAGTAAAAGCAATATATGAAACAGCCAAATCAAACCAAAAAGGAGAAATATTACCAAACATAGAAATCGAAATATCACTTGCCACAGGAAAACTAATAAGGGCAACATATTTATACGAAGCTCCAGAAATTAGCCAAACACAAGCCAAAATATCAAGAGAAGAAGCAGAAGAAAAAGCAATAGAAATATTAAATAAATTTGGATATGGAAAAGATTTAAAAGTAAGCCTAGTAGAATTTGGACAAGTAGTCCCAAACAACTACTTTACAAAAGTAGAAGGAGAAATAGATAGTAAATCACACTATAGAAAAAATGCATATATAGTCACAATAGAATCAGACCTAGAAAATATAAAAGTATATGTAGACTCAGAAACAGGAGAGGTACTAGGAGCAAGAGAGTTTTAGAATATTAATAATAACTTAAAGAAAACAACTAATAAAACAAAAAAAGCCAAAATAAACCAAAGCAACAAATAAACCAAAGTAACAAATACAAATAAACCAAAATAAAGCAATTAATACAAAGCAACCAGCATAAAACAACTAATTTATAAACACAAAAATTCTCAAACAAAACAATTAATCAAAATAGCAAGGAGTCAAATTTATGAGACAACTTTTAAAAGATATAATAGAAATATGTTACCAATCATCAAACATATTAGAGCCAATATTTTACCAAATACTATATATGTCAGTAATTGCAAGTATTGTAGGAATTATCATATTAATCATAAGAAAAATATTTGATAAAAAAATACCGCCAAAATTAAAGCAACTAATGTGGATAATAGTCATAATCTCACTAATAATACCAATAAATATAAAAAGCATATTTAGCATATACAACATAAATGACGAAACAAAAAAAGTAACACAAATAGAAAATATCTCATATCGAGATATCTACGAAAAAGTACAAGAAGAAAATGGAGCAGACACAATAATTTTTGACAGAGTATGGGCAGAAAAAAAGCAAGCAAACCCAGACGGAGACTTCACATGGGCACCAGAAAAAATATACACAATAGAAGAAATAGAAAACCGAGAACAAAATATTGAAAATTCATACATAAAGCACTTAATAATAGATGTAGTAATACCAATACTATGGCTTGCAGGTTTAATAATAGGAATAATATATTTTGCAATATATAATTTAATACTAAATTTAAAAATAAAAAAATCTAAATTTATAATATTAAATCCAAAAGAGTCGAAAGAAAAACAAAAGAATAATAAGAAAGAAAAGCAAGAAAACGAAGAACAAAATCAAGCAAATAACAAAACAGAAGAACGAATAAAACAAAAACAAGAGCAAGAAAGCGAAGAACAAAATCAAGAAAATAATAAACACGAAAAACAAACAAACCCAAAAGACGAGCAAGAAAATCAAAATGAAAAAATAAAACTAGCAAATGACGAAAAAAGACTTGAAACTATTCTGCAAAAAGCCCAAGCAAAACTAAACATCAAAACAAACAAAGTAAAAATAATATTGCAAGAAAGAATAAAAAAACCAGCAATATATGGCATAATAACTCCAAAAATATTATTAAATCAAGAAATACTAAAATTAGACGACAAAACAATAGAATACATAATAATGCACGAACTTGCACATTACAAGGGAAAAGATCTACTTAAAAACTACATATTACTTATTCTAGACCTAATATACTGGTTTAACCCAATAATCTGGATAATATTAAAAGCAATAAAAAACGACATAGAACCACAAGCAGATGCAAGAGTCTTAAAAATATTGAACGAACAAGAAAAAGAAGAATACATGTTAGCACTTGTCAAAGTTTGTGCAATAGACACAAAAATAAAGGTCATTGATAGTGTAATATGTATGGCAGACAATAAAAGAAACCTAAAAAGAAGAATAAAATTAATAAAGAGTAGCAAAACACTTGAAAAATACAAATATCTAATCACAACAATTGTAGTAATACTAACAATAGTATTGGGAATCACATTCTTAAGTAAACCAGAAACAGAAAAAACTCATCAAGGAAATAGCGGGGAAAATCAAGAAGGCCAAGAAAGCACCGAAGAAGAGCAAATAAGTGAAAGCTTTCCAAACCCAGACAGACTAATATATAAACCGCAAAACGAAGAAAACTGGTATGTAATAGACAAAACAGACAAAGACTATGAAACAATCGTAAAAATGATATCAGACTGTATACTACAAGAAAAAAGGCCAACAAATATGGACCAAGACCTATATAATGACGAAATAGAAGAATTAGAAAAAGAAAATTCATACATAATTTTTGACTATAACACAATAAGCAAAAACTATGAAATATTTTTAGATAACGAAACATATCAAATGATCCAATTATATGATTATAATAACTACAGC
Source organism: uncultured Clostridia bacterium (assembly GCA_944386775.1). GTDB lineage: Bacteria > Bacillota > Clostridia > TANB77 > CAG-508 > CAG-269. The sequence goes on along the minus strand of CALXCJ010000036.1, from coordinate 7,641 downwards.
ATAGAAAATAAAATGGCATCACTAGATAATGTTAAAGAATATCTAGAAAAAATAAAAAATAATAAAAACAAATACAATTTAAACGAATATTACCAATACAAAACAGAAAATGGAATAAAAGAAATACCTAAAGAATATAAAGACAAAATGAGATATTATGAAGAAGAAGATGTATATAGATTATATATAAATTCAAAAAAAGAACTAGAAAAAACATTAAAAGACCTAAATTTAGAAATATCAGAAGATATAAAAGAAAATATATTTGAAAATTGCAATGGAATACTAATGCTCTCAAAAACCACTCAAAAAGATATGGAATACAAAATTGGGCACATAAATTTTGTATATTCGGATAAAATATCAGAGAATAATGAATATATTGGAGAACTTTTGTTAATAAATAAAGTAGTAAACCAAAACTGTATATATCTTCAAAAAACAAGAGAAGTACAAGTATATGGAGAAAAAGAGGGAAAAGTATTAAGCACTGCAGAAAACGAAATAAAACTAAATAGAGATGTAGGAGGAACACTAACACTAAAAATAGACGAAAATACAAAAATTACAAACTACAGAACAGAAGAAGAAATGTCTATAAATGACATACAAGTAGGAGATTATATACTAATATTTGATTACAATGCAGTAAATGAATCTAATTTACTTGGAATAGACATAAGAGTTATAAAAAACTTGCAAGATGAAGACTTAAAAGAAGAAATCTTATCACAACCAAGTATAGGAGGAACAATAACAAAAGCAGAAATAGAAACAAATGGAACAGCAATAATAACATACCAAATGGACGATATTGGTCAATATTATACAAATGAAAATGAAAACAACGAATATGTACAAATAGAAATGAAATTTAAAGTAAACCAAAACACAAAACTATCAGGATATGGGCTAAATAGTATAAGAGATCTAAACACAGAAAGAGCAATAAACCAAATGTGTACAATAAAAATAGACAAAAGCACAAAACAAGAAGAATATCCTACTGTTACAGAAATTGATGTATATGATGGATAAATATGTTAATCGGGAATGAGTGACTAGCTTAAAATCCCGGCTAGCCGGGATTTTAAGCTAGTCACTCATTCCCGATTCATTCCCGATTTAGAAAGAAGGTAAAATTATGAATGAAAAAGAAAAAAGAGAAAATGGCGAGCTTTATGATGCAAACTATAATGTAGAATTATTCCAAGAAAGAGAAAAGGCAAAATTGCTTTGCCAAAAATACAATAATATAGAACTATCAAAAACAGAAGAAAGAAAAGAATTATTAAAAAAATTATTTGGAAAAATAGGAGAAAACATACTAATAGAACCAAACTTTTACTGTGACTATGGCTATAATATAGAAGCACGGAGAAAATTTTTATATGAATCACAATGGAGTTATATTAGATGGAGCAAAAGTAAAATTTGGAGACAACGTATTTATAGGACCAAATTGTGGCTTCTACACAGCAGGACACCCAATAGATGTTAATTTAAGAAATAAAGGTTTAGAATATGCAAAACCAATAACAATTGGAAACAATGTGTGGATAGGAGGCAATGCTGTAGTACTTCCAGGAGTGACAATAGGAGATAATGTAACAATAGGAGCGGGAAGTGTTGTAACAAAAGATATTCCTTCAAATGTAGTAGCTGTAGGAAATCCTTGTAAAGTAATACGAAACGGGATTGAGGAACTAGCTAACGGGAAGGAGGGACGGTCTTTAAAATCCCGGCTAGCCGGGATTTTAAAGACCGTCCCCCTTTCCCGATTTTAAAAAATTGCAAAAAAAGTATTGACTTAAAGTAAACTCTAAGTGATATATATAATATATAAATAAAATAAGGTTTATAGGTTTTCCAAAAAAATCATAAAAAACCTAAATTGAATTATAAGGTGGAGATATTATGGTAAAACAAACAGCAGGACATGAAAGGTTAGGAGATTTTGCTCCTGAATTTGCTAGATTAAATGATGATGTATTATTTGGAGAAGTATGGTCAAGAGAAGACAAATTATCATTAAAAAACAGGTCTATGATTACAGTAACAGCATTAGTTTCAAAAGGAATAGCAGATAGCTCTTTAAAAAGTCATTTAATGACAGCAAAGAAAAATGGAATTACAAAAGAAGAAATGGCAGAAATTTTAACACATGTAGCATTTTATGCAGGATGGCCAAATGCTTGGGCAGCATTTAATATGGCAAAAGAAGTATATGCAGATGATGAAAACTTAAAAGAAGAACATGGTGGATTTTTCGGACAAGGAGAAGAAAATACAGCTTTTAGCAAGTATTTTATAGGAAAATCATATTTAAAACCATTAACAGACTTTAAAGAGACAAGCCTATTTATTGCAAATGTAACTTTTGAACCAGGTTGCAGAAACAATTGGCATATACATCATTCAAGCAAAGGTGGTGGACAAATTTTAATTTGTGTTGATGGAGAAGGTTGGTATCAAGAAGAAGGAAAAGAAGCACAAAGTCTAAAACCAGGAGATGTTGTAACAATACCTGCAAATGTAAAACACTGGCACGGAGCAAAAAGCCAGAATTGGTTTAGCCATTTGGCAATAGAAGTACCAGGTGAAAATACATCAAATGAATGGTGTGAACCTGTAACAGATGAGGAATATAGTAAATTAGGAAAATAGTACAGCAATTTATGTTACAAATCAATGTGTGCCACTAAAGCGAAGCGAGAAAGGAATGAAATTTAAAATGAAAACATTATATTTTGACTGCTCAAGTGGGATAAGTGGAAATATGACACTAGGAGCTTTACTAGAAATAGTAGGAGATGAAAACTACTTAATAAATGAATTAAAAAAATTGAATGTTGATGGATACAATATACAAATATCAAAAAAAGTAAAAAATGGAATCACAGGAACATATGTTGATGTAATACTAGAAACAGAAGGCGAGCATAAAAACAAAATTCATAATCATGAACATAATAATCATGAAAATCATAAGCATCATGAACACCGAAATTTAAATGACATATATAAAATAATTGAATCAAGCACAATAGATGAAAAAAGCAAAGACCTATCAAAAAGAATATTCAAAAGAGTAGCTGAAGCAGAAGCAAAAGTACATAATAAGAGTATAGAAGAAGTACACTTCCACGAAGTAGGGGCAATAGATTCAATTATAGATATTGTAGGAACAGCAATATTAATAAATAAAATAAATCCAGAAAAAATACTATCAAGTATAGTAAATGACGGATATGGATTTATAGAATGTGCACACGGAATAATGAGTGTTCCAGTTCCTGCAACAAGCCAAATATTTGCAAACTCAAAAGTAAAATTTAGGCAAATAGATATAGACACTGAACTCGTAACACCAACAGGAGCTGCAATAATTGCAGAACTAAGTGATGAATTTATTAATATGCCACCTATGGAAATAGAAAAAATAGGTTGGGGTGCAGGATATAAAGATTTAAAAATCCCAAATATTTTAAAAGTATATTTTGGAAATTTAGAAGAAAACGATGACATAAAAGAACTTGAAGAAAATAGTAAAACAATAGAACTTGAAAAAAATAATGAAGCAGTAGAATTTCAAAAAAATAAAAACATATTAAATACAGAAAAGAATAAATATATAGCAGAAACTGAAAAAAGTAAATACATAAATGAAATCGAAAAAAGCCCAGATATAATTGTAATAGAAACAAATATAGATGATTGCCCTGGAGAAATACTAGGATTTACAGAAGAATTACTATTTAAAAATGGCGCATTAGATGTATTTTTTACACCAATATTTATGAAAAAAAACAGACCAGCATATAGATTAAGTGTAACTTGCAAACCAGAGGACTTAAGCAAAATGCAAAACATCATATTCAAACAAACAACAACCATAGGAATAAGATACAGAAAAGAATATAGGACAGTATTAAAAAGAAAAGAAGCTATAATACAAACCAAATATGGTAAAATAAAAGCAAAAAAAGTAGAAAACAATGGAGAAACATACATATATCCAGAATATGAAAGTATAAAAGAAATTGCAGAAAAAAATAATATTCCAATAAAAGAACTATATAAAATGCCAGAATTACAATGATTATAGAAAATAAAAGATAAAATAAAAAATGCAACAAAAAAGTTAAAAAGAAAATAAAAAAATATTTAAACAAAATAGAAAGCAAAAATATTAAAAAAAATAAAATATAAAAAACAATAGTAAACGGAGGAATAACTATGATATATAAAAATTTTCAAGATTTAAAATTATCAAGCCTAGGCTTAGGAACAATGAGATTACCACTAAAAAACAAAGAAGATGACAGCAGTATAGATATAGAAGAAACAGAAAAAATGGTAGAATATGCAATAAAAAATGGAATAAACTATTTTGACACAGCATGGGGCTATCACAATGGAGAATCAGAAAAAGCCATCGGAAAAGTACTAAGTAAATACCCAAGGGAAAGTTTTTACCTAGCAACAAAATTCCCAGGATATGATTTATCTAATATGGATAAAGTAGAAGAAATATTTGAAAAACAACTAGAAAAATGTAAAGTAGAATATTTTGATTTTTATTTATTCCACAATGTATATGAAAAAAATATAGATCCATACCTAGACGAAAAATATGGAATATTAAAATACTTACTAAAACAAAAAGAAAATGGAAGAATTAAACATTTAGGTTTCTCAGCACATGGAAGCTATGAAGTAATGAAAAAATTCTTAGAAGCATATGGAAAACATATGGAATTTTGCCAAATTCAGTTAAATTACCTAGACTATGAATTCCAAAATGCAAAAGAAAAAATGGAATTATTAAAAGAATACAATATACCAATATGGGTTATGGAACCACTAAGAGGTGGAAAACTTGCAAAATTACCTGAAAGCCAAGAAAAAATCTTAAAAGACTTAAGACCAGACGAAACAGTACCAGCATGGGCATTTAGATTTTTACAATCATTTGATGTTACCATGGTACTTTCAGGAATGTCTGATATGGAACAATTAAAAGAAAATATAAAGACATTTGAAGAAGAAAAACCATTAAATGAAGAAGAAATGAAAGCAATATTAAAAATCGCAAAAACAATGGTAAATGAAGGCACACTTCCTTGCACAGCTTGTAGATACTGTACATCACATTGCCCAAAAGGATTGAATATACCATATCTTCTATCATTATACAATGAACACAAATTCACAGGAGGAGGCTTTATAGCACCAATGGCAATAGAAGCATTACCAGAGGATAAAAGACCAAGTGCTTGTATAGGGTGCAAAAGTTGTGAAAGAGTTTGCCCACAACAAATAGAAATATCAAAAGCATTAAAAGAATTTGCAGAAATGTTAAAATAAAATTAATCATAAAGTATAAATTGATGGAATAAAATAAAATTAATCATAAAGTATAAATTGATAGAATAAAATTAAATAACAGGAGGGAAAAAATGACAAATACAAAAATATATATTAAATCAATCCTTATACCTGTTATTATAGGGGCAATTGTAGGGCTAGTTACATCAAGTTCAATTGAATATAATGCACTTCAAAAGCCACCTTTAGCACCGCCAGGAATATTATTTCCTATAGTTTGGACTATACTTTATATATTAATGGGAACATCATATGCAATATTAAAAACTAAAAATCAACTAGACTCAGAAGCGATTTTTTTATACAATTTACAACTTTTTGTAAATGCAATGTGGTCAATTATATTTTTTAACTTAGAGTGGAGATTTTTTGCATTTATATGGATTCTAATACTAGATTTTTTAGTAATTGCAATGATAATGAATTTTTACCATAAAAACAAACTAGCGGGATTGCTTCAAATTCCATATCTTTTATGGATATTATTTGCTACTTATTTAAATCTATCAATATATTTAATTAACAGGTAGAAAAAATTCGTTTAAATTAAACGAATTTTTTTTGACATATAAAATTTTTAGTGTTAAAAAAATATTGCAAAAATTTTCTTATTGAAGTGTAAAATTAATGACCAATTAAAAAAGTAACTTCTACACCGAAAAAGTAAAATCCATATGTAAAATTAATTTTTATAAAATAAAAAAATATATTGAAAAAAATTGTTTAATAAAATAAAATATTAAAAAGAATATATATTCATTTATAAAGATATTATGCAAGGAGGAATAAATATGAAATTTTACAAAAAATTAATAGGAGAAAGAATTTATCTATCACCAAGAAATACAGAAGAAGTAGAAAAATTTACAGAATGGCTAAATGATTTTGAAACAACAGATTATATTGGAAGAAGTGCTAGTATAACAACATTTGAATCAGAAAAGAAATATTTTGAAGAAAATATAAACCAAAATTATAATTTCTTTATTGTAACACTAGATAGTGATAAATTAATAGGAACAATAGGACTTGAAAAATATAATCCAATTAATAAAACAGCAACATTAGGAATATTTATAGGAGATAAAGAATATAGAAGCAAAGGGTATGGACAAGAAGCAATTAGACTTATTTTAGATTTTGGTTTTAATTATTTGAATTTAAATAATATAAAATTAGATTTAATGAGTTTTAATGAAAGAGCTTTGAAGTGTTATCAAAAATGTGGGTTTAAAGAATACGGTAGAAGGAGAAAGTGTAAATTTATTAATGGGAAATATTATGATTCTATAGAAATGGATATATTAGCGGAAGAATTTAAAGGGAGCTTCATAAAGAATAAGGAAATATAAAGTCTTGTAAATAAAATTACAAGACTAGAGATAGAGTATTAAATTACATATTTGATATAAAAATATTAAATATAGGTATAAAATGTAAATTTGCATTTTACATATAAAATATGAAATATAACAGAATCTTCCTTTTACAAAACAGCTCCTAATATCAAAATACCAATATTATCTTTATAAATTTCGTCAAATTGAGAAATTGGAAGAGGATTTTCGCCAAGACCTGCTTCAACAGTATATCCAGGTCTATTATAATTTTGAATAAACCAATCCTTGTAACCTGCAAAACTTGAATTATAAGGAGTTTCAGCTAACTTATAACCACTTGCAGCCTCAAATTTTTGACCTATCTCAAAACTCATAGGAGGGTTAAAATCTTGAAATTGCCAATAAATTTCTTGCCCTTGAGTATGAAATGCTATTACTAACCTAAAGTCATGCATTAAAGTAAAATTATAGATTGCCATACTTTCAGGTTCTGTCAAAGGAGCAAATCCAACAAAATCACGGGGAGCAGGCTTATTAAAGCCTTGAGCGTATTTAATTTCTTTGGCTTGTTCCCAGAGGGCAGGAAATTGTAAATTTAAATCGACACCTGTGGATTTAAAAATATACCAACCACAAAGAAAACTTAATAAAATGCAGTAATCATCTATATTACAGAGTATTTCAAAATAAAAGAAATATTCTGTATTTTTATGCTTGATTTATTGCTAGAATTGGAGTGGTATATGAAAGAAAATAAAGAAGCGATAGGGTATTATTCAGTAATTCCTGCAACAGTTTTATATAATAAAGAATTAAAAGCAAACGAAAAATTGTTATATGCAATAATAACATCTCTTGCTTGTAAAGAAGGCTATTGTTTTGCATCTAATAAATATTTAGCAGAGAAATT
>CALXCJ010000035.1 GCA_944386775.1 uncultured Clostridia bacterium | reverse complement strand
ATAAAGTGTTGAAAGCAATGCGTTTAAAGGATTAGAAAAAAAAATAAAAAAATTGCCTACATTTACTTGACACATACCAAAGCTGTAAAATTTTTAAAAGCATATTGACAAACCATACCAAACATGTTAAAATAAGTAACTGTAATCCGCTTAGTCAAGGTACCAAAACACTAATCTAATTAGTTACCTTTTTTAAGGATTAGCGAGTATACAAATAAGGAGGTGCATTTTAAATGTACGCAATAATTGAAAGCTGTGGAAAACAATACAAAGTAGCAGAAGGAGATGTAGTATTTTTCGAAAAACTAGATGCAGAAGAAGGAAAAAAAGTAACATTCGACAATGTAATACTAGTATCAGATGAAGGAAAAGTACAAGTAGGAAATCCTTATGTTAAAGGTGTAAAAGTAGAAGGAAAAGTAGTTTCACATGGTAAAGGTAAAAAAATCATTGTTTTCAAAATGAAAGCTAAAAAGAACTACAGAAGAAAACAAGGACACAGACAACCATACACAAAAGTAGAAATTATAGCAATAAAAACAGCTACTAAAAAAGCAGAAAAACAAGAAAAAGTAGAAGCATAGTAAGCAAAAAAGTATAAAAATAATAAAAATTAAAAAGCTTAAAATGCAAAATAAAAAATTTTAAATATAAAGTTTAAAATTAAAATAAGAATAAAAATTCAAATTTTAAAGAAAAGTTAAAATTTAAATTAAAAACTGTTTGAAAATAAAACTTAAAATTTAACTTAAAAACTGTAAATAAAAACAGAAAAATAAAACTAAAAAAAGAGCATACATAAAGGAAATAAAGAAACTAAGCTGAAAGGAGTGAGATTAAATGGCTCATAAAAAAGGTCAAGGTAGCAGTCACAACGGTAGAGAGAGTGAATCAAAACGTCTTGGGGTAAAAAGAGCTGACGGACAATTTGTATTAGCTGGAAATATATTAATAAGACAAAGAGGAACAAAAGTGCATCCAGGAACAAATGTAGGAAAAGGTAGTGATGACACACTATATGCACTAATAGATGGAAAAGTTAAATTTGAAAGAAAAGGTAAAGACAAAAAACAAGTTAGTGTTTATCCTGCAGAATAATTTTAATATAAATAAAAAATTGTGTTAATATAAAACTATGAAGAACTTAAAATTTAAGTATCTTTATAGTTTTTTGCATGCAAAAATCAAAAAAAGTACTTGCACAAGTACTTTTTTTGATATAAAATGTTATCATAAACAAAAAATAGGCAATACTATTAATAAATCTAATTTAGGGGGAATAAAAATGAACAAAAAAACAATCAGAGACATTGATTTAAAAGGAAAAAAAGTATTTGTAAGATGTGACTTCAATGTACCAATGGACGAAAACCAAAACATCACAGACAACACAAGAATAGTTGCAGCCTTGCCAACAATTAAATACCTACTAGACCAAAATTGCAAAATAATTCTAGCATCACACCTAGGAAGACCAAAAGGAGAATTCAAAAAAGAATATTCACTAGCACCAGTTGCAAAAGAGCTATCAAAATTACTTGGCAAAGAAGTAATAATGGCAAAAGACGTAATAGGTGAAGATGCTATGAAAAAAGCCTCAGAACTAAAAGGAGGAGAAATCTTACTACTAGAAAACGTAAGATTCCACAAAGAAGAAACAGAAAATGATCCAGAATTTTCTAAAAAATTAGCATCAATGGCAGAAATATATGTAAATGATGCATTTGGAACAGCACATAGAGCACACAGCTCAACAGTAGGAATAGCATCATATTTACCAGCAGTTGCAGGATTTTTAATAGAAAAAGAACTAAAATTCTTAGGAAATGCAATAAATAATCCAGAAAGACCATTTATGGCAATCCTTGGAGGAGCAAAAGTATCAGATAAAATAGGTGTAATAGATAGTCTTTTAGAAAAAGTTGACACATTAATGATAGGGGGAGGAATGGCATATACATTCTTCAAAGCTCAAGGATATGAAGTAGGAAACTCTATATGTGAACTTGATAAACTAGACCTAGCAAAAAATTTAATGGAAAAAGCAAAACAAAAAAATGTAAAATTAATGCTTCCAGTAGATACAAATGTGGGAAAAGACTACAAACCAGACACAGAAAGCAAAATAGTAAAATGGACAGAAATTCCAGAAGGTTGGGAAGGATTTGACATAGGACCAGAAACAATAAAACTATTCTCAGAAGAATTACAAAAAGCAAAAACAGTAGTATGGAATGGACCAGTAGGACTATTTGAATTCCCACAATTTGCAGTAGGAACAAACTCAATTGCAAAAGTACTATCTGAGCTAGATGCAACAACAATAATAGGAGGAGGAGACTCAGCAGCAGCAGTAAAAAAAGCAGGGCTAGAAGACAAAATGACACATATATCAACAGGAGGAGGAGCATCACTAGAATTCCTAGAAGGAAAAAAATTACCAGGAATAGAATGTTTATTAGATAAATAAAAATATAAAAAATAGAGAATCAAAAAATAGAAAAACAAGAAAATGAAAAAACAAGAAAATGAAAAAATAAAAAATAGAAAAATAAAAAATGGAAAAATAAAAAATAGAAAAATAAAAAATGGAAAAATAAAAAAATAAAAGATGAAAAATTAAAAAATCTTATAAAAAGAGCAATAGACCTAGAGTTAATAATAAAAATAAAAGAATAAAGAATAAAAAAACAAAAAATAATGTCCCATAAGAAGATGTAAATAAAAAGCATCAACAAGGGACATTTTTTAAACTCAAAAAATGAAAAAAATATATAAAAAGTATAGATTTTTATTTTAAAATAATATAGAATATATAAGAAAAGCAGAAAAACAAAAGTAAAAGAAGGAAGGGAACTTAAATTGGCAAGAAAAAGGACATATAAAAAAAGAAGTAATAATACAAAAAGCACTAGAAGAAGCAAAAGAGAAGCATCTAAAATAGATTTAGCAATTGTAATACTAATTGTAATTAGTATTTTACTTGGCGTGCTAATTTACACAAAATCTGGAGTTATAGGGATAAAGCTAAGTGAAGTGTTTGGTGGAATTATGGGAATTATCCGCTATGTTTTGCCAATAGGAATTTTTGCAATAGCAATTAAAATCGCGTGTGAAGATAGAAATGATTTATATTATAAAATAATACAATATACAATATTTTTAATCAGTATAACAGTACTTATGTCAGCAATTCAAATATCAGCAGGAGAGCTTACAACTCAAAAAGATTTAACAGAAGTTATGAAAGATGCATATGCAATTGGAGCATCAGGCAGTGGTGGTGGTGCAATGGGAGCACTTCTTGCAGTTCCACTTGTTAATCTTTTAGGAACAGTTGGTGCAATAATTTTATCAATAGGGGTAGCAGTAGTTTTGCTAGTATTCATGTTCGGAATAAATACTCAAGATATAATAAATGATTTTATGGAAAAATCAAGAGATAAAAGGGAAGAAAGGCAAGAGCAAAGAAGAATAGATAGAGAAGAAGCTTTAGAAGAAAGAGAATACCTAAGAGAAAAAAGAAGAAATGAGAGGGAAAATCAAAAAGCAAAACAAAAGGAAAAACAAAAAGAATTAGAAAAAGAACTAGAAAGAAGAAAAGTTCTAGAAACACCTATAAATGACCCAGGAGAAATTGCAGATCAAATACAAATTAATTTTGGTGGAAGTTTTGTAGATGAAGAAAATAAAGGAAAATTAAAAAAATATGATCATTCAAATGATGATATAGTCCCACTTACAAAAGAAACCAAAAAACTTGCAAAAGAAAAGATGCAACCAGATGTAATAGAGAATAATTTATTCAAAACAGAAGAAGAGAAAAAGGAAGAAAAAACAAAAGAAGTATTGCAACTAGAACATGCCATGGTAGTAGAAGATGAAAATTATGAGTATCCACCATTAGAAATACTAAGTAAACCTAGTAAAAAAGCTATAAAAGGAGGAGCAAAAGCTTTAACAGATACAGCAGCAAAACTTCAAAAAACACTATATAGTTTTGGAGTATCTGCAAAAGTAGAAAATGTTTCTGTAGGTCCTGCAATAACAAGATATGAGTTAAAACCAGCAGAAGGAGTAAGAGTTAGTAAAATTGCAAACCTAGCAGATGATATAGCATTAAACTTAGCTGCAGAAACCATAAGAATAGAAGCTCCAATACCAGGAAAACAAGCAGTAGGAATTGAAGTTCCAAATAAAGAAAAAGAATCTGTACATCTAAGGGAGGTACTAGAAAGTGATGAATTTAAAGAAAGTAAATCAAAGTTAACTATAGCTTTAGGAAAAGATGTAGCAGGAAATATAGAGCTTGCAGATATTGCAAAAATGCCACATGTATTAATTGCAGGTGCAACAGGTTCAGGAAAGAGTGTTTGCATAAATACAATAATTACAAGTATAATATATAAAACAAAACCAAGTGAAGTAAAACTTGTTATGGTAGACCCAAAAGTTGTAGAACTATCAGTATATAATGGTATACCACATTTATTAATACCAGTAGTTACAGACCCTAAGAAAGCAGCAGGAGCACTTGCTTGGGCTGTGCAAGAAATGGATGATAGATACAATAAATTTGCATCAAAAGGAGTAAGAGACTTAAAAGGATATAATAAAGCTATAGAAAAAGAAGGAGGAATAGGAGTATTACCTCAAATAGTAATAATTGTAGACGAGCTTGCAGATTTAATGATGGTAGCAGCAAAAGATGTAGAAGAAGCAATTTGTAGGTTAGCACAAAAAGCAAGAGCAGCAGGAATGCACTTAGTTATTGCAACACAAAGACCATCTGTTGATGTTATAACAGGGTTAATCAAAGCAAATATTCCATCAAGAATAGCATTTGCAGTATCTTCACAAATAGACTCAAGAACAATATTAGACACAGTTGGTGCTGAAAAACTACTTGGAAAAGGAGATATGCTATTTTTCCCAACAGGATACCCAAAACCTGTAAGAGTACAAGGAGCATTTGTATCAGATGATGAAGTAGAAAAAATTGTAGACTTCATAAAGCAAAACGGAACAGCAAAATATAATGAAGACATCTTAGAAAGCATAGAAAACAACAATAAAACAGAAAAAGACCTAGAAAAAGAACAAGCAGAAGATGATGATGCAGACCCATTTTTAAATGAAGCAATAGAAACAGTAATAGAAACAGGCCAAGCTTCAACATCATTTATACAAAGAAGATTTAAAGTAGGATATGCAAGAGCAGGCAGAATAATAGACCAAATGGAAGAAAGAGGTATAATTTCAGGCTACCAAGGAAGCAAACCAAGAGAAGTTTTAATGAGCAAGGAAAGATGGGAAGAACTAAAAATGGGAGCACCAGAGCCTGTAGAAACGGCACAAGAGTAGAATTTAATAAACCAAAAACTATAAGCTTAAAAAGACTTAGTAAGTTTAAAAATTGTAATGTTTAAATAAAACCCAGTAAACTTAAAAGTTATAGTATTTAAATAAAGTTAACAATGTAAGATTTTTTAATCAAGAAAAAACTTAAAATAAAAAGGAAGGATTTCTAATATGCCAAAGAAGAAAGAAAACTTGATAGAAAAAATAGTTAAAAAAGATTATAATAATGAACTAGAAACAATATTAGAAGAAAAAGACTTTGCAGAAAATGCAAAAAGTATATTACTTAGCATATTATACAAAATAGAAGCAGCATATAAAGATGTAGAAACAGTAAAGCAAAATGTAGAAAATAAAGAAGAATACATAAAAAATTACATAGAAATAATAAAATATAATTGTAATAAACTAAAAATAGTAAATATGCGTTCAGAAGAAATAGAAAAAATGCAAGGAAAAACATTTTTAATAGACAAAGAAAAAAAAGAAATATATTGTTTCCCAATAGAAAGAAAAGTACTTTATGCAATAAGTAAAATATCAAAAAAAGATAAAATAATAAATGAAAAATATCAAATAATAGATGAAACAATATCAGATCTAGTCAATGTAGGAAGTTGTATAAATATGGTAGAACCATTAAGAGATTTTAATGGCTATTCATGGACAAGCATTCCAAAAGAAATAGAAAGTATAAAACACAATTTAATATATCAAAATTTAAGAATATTACTTGGATATCAATTTTTAAATAAATGGATAACAAATTCTGAATATATGCTAGATTATTTTGAAAAATTTAAAATATTATTAGAAGAAAATTATGGAGAAAAATTTTCTAAAAATATAGTCGAACTCTTGGCTAAAATATCAGTATTACTAGATGTTAGGTTTGACCAAGAAAAAAAGCAAAGATTTATAAAACAGAAAAAAGATATAAAAGCTCAAATCGAATTAATGGAAGACAAAGAAGAATTTATACAAAATGTAACAAATGAAAAAATGAAAATTACAAAACTTATAAAAGAAAAAGACACAATAATAAATAACAAAAAAATGCTAGAGCAAGAATATATTAAAAGAAATGAAAACTTGCCACTAGAGAAAAAAATATTTAGTATCAGAGTTTTAACAGACATAATGATAAGAGAAAGAGAAAAATTATTTGACAGAATAGAAGCTTTAAACAAGACTTTAAATCCACAAAACTTTGTAGAGATAAAGCAAGAATTAGAAGAAAAAAGTAAATACTTAGAATATGTTGACCTTAGTGAAAAAGAAATAGAGCAAAAAATAGATGAAGAAGTAATAGAATTTCAAAAATTGTTTCTAGAGGCAATAGAAAAGCAAATAAAGAAAATAGAAAATAAATCACAAATAATAAAATTAATATATCAATTTAGATATTACAATTTACTGCCATTTAATGAAAATACAAAAATAGGTGAGCTAAATGAAATAAAAAAAGAAAGAGAAAAGATTATAAAAGAACTATTAAATAAAGCAAAAATTTTAAAAGCAATTAATTCATATTCAAAAAATGAAAAAATAAATTATGAAATTGAAAAAAATGTATTCTATTCTAGAATAATTAAGCTAGAAGACTTGCAAATAAAAATAACAAAAGAAAAAGAAAATTATTATATTCAATTATTTGATGAAAAAATGTTTGAAGAGAAGATAAAATTACTAATAGATACAAATATACCTAAAAAATCTTTGGATCTAAAAGTAAATAGAAAAATTAAATTAATTGAATGAAAGGTGGAAAAATATGAAAATTACATTTTTAGGAGCAACAAAAACTGTAACAGGCTCAAATTACCTAGTAGAAGCTGCAGGAAAAAAATTCTTAGTAGACTGTGGAATGTGGCAAGGAAAAGCAGAACTAGAAGAAGAAAACTATCAAGAATTTGAATTTAATCCAAAAGAAATAGACTTTATGTTATTAACACATGCACACATAGACCACTCAGGAAGAATCCCAAAACTATACAAAGAAGGCTACAGAAATAAAATATATGCACATAAAGCAACATGTGACTTATGTGCAATAATGTTACCAGACAGTGGGCATATTCAAGAACAAGAAAATGAATGGAAAAACAAAAAAAGAATAAGAAAAGGTGAAAAACCTCAAGATCCATTATACACAGCAGAAGATGCTTTAAAATGTTTAGAAATATTTACTAAAGTAAAATATGACGAAATAATTGAAATTACAAAAGACATATTTGTAAGATTCAATGATGCAGGACATATGTTAGGTTCAAGCATTATAGAACTATGGGTAAAAGAAGATGGAAAACAAATAAAAACAGTATTTACAGGAGACCTAGGAAACAATGATATACCATTGTTAAGTGAACCAACAATGATTGAAGATACAGACTTTTTAGTTATGGAATCAACATATGGAAGCAGATTACATATGAGAAATGACCAAAAAGCTGAAATATTCCTAGATGTAGTATCAGAAACCTTAGACAATGGTGGAACAGTAGTAATACCATCATTTGCAGTAGGAAGAACACAAGAAATATTATATGAAATAGACAAATTAAAAGACATAAAAAAAGACGAAGATTTTAGAAGAAAATACAAAACATTGATGAAAGCACCAGTATATGTAGACAGTCCTTTAGCAATATCTGCAACACAAGTCTTCAAAGAAAACATGGACTTATTTGATGAAGAAACACAAAAAGAAATATCAAAAGGAGAAAATCCACTTGAATTTCCAGGGCTTAAATTCACAATGACAACAGAAGAATCAAAAGCATTAAATGAGGATCCAACACCAAGTATAATAATATCAGCAAGTGGAATGTGTGATGTAGGGAGAATAAAACATCATTTAAAACATAATTTGTGGAACCCAAAAAGCACAATACTATTTGTAGGGTATCAAGCACCAGGAACACTTGGGTATAATATAGTAAATGGAGCAAAAAAAGTAAAAATATTTGGAGAAGAAATAGCAGTAAATGCAAGAATTGAATATATAGAAGGATATTCAGGACATGCAGACCAAGAAGGACTTATGAATTTTATATATTCATTTATCAAAAAACCAAAAAAAATATTCCTAGTTCACGGAGAAGAAGACTCACAAATAGTTTTAGAAAACAAAATACAAGAAGAAACAGGGCTAGATGTTACAATAGCAGAATTTGGTGATACATATGAACTAAAAGAAGAAGCTAAATTAACACATAAAACAGAAAGAAAAATACCAATAACATTAAGATCTGAAGTTATGCGAAGGCTAGAAAAACTAAAAGACGAAATGAAAGATATGCAAAATGCTGTAGAAGATGACTTAGCAAATAAAGAATTAAGAAATGAAGACATATTCAGAATAAATGAAAAGATAAAAGACTTAGAAAAACAAATTTTGAATGTAATTGAAGGATAAACTTAAAAAAATGTTAATAAGTATAAAAATCAAATAAGAAAATATAAAAAATGTGATTAAAAAATTGTGATTAAAAAATAAAAAGTATACAAAAACACAAAAGATTTTATTATATAAGTAAGAAAGAAGGAAACTATGAACGATAAATATTTAAATGAAGCAATAATAGGCAACAAAAATATGCTTGCAACATTCACACAAAAAGGAGAATTACAAAGGATATACTATCCAGACAAAGATAATAGACAATACGTAAATTTTTTCCACACAGGAATAAGCTTAAATAATTCAGACGTAATATATCTAGCAGATGATATAAACAATGTCTACTTCCAATATTATGACACAGACACAAATGTATTAAACACAGAAATAACAAACACATACTTCAATCTAAAAATAGTACAAACAGACTATTTTCTAATCAAAGAAAATGTACTTGCAAAAAAATACGTATTCTTAAATGAAGGAAAAATAGACCTAAATGCCGAATTTTATATCCACTCAGAACTACTATCAGACTCAAATAATCATGTAGGAGCAAGGATAATCGATGGAGGAATGGTGCAATATGCCAAAAACTTCACATTTGCAACATTTGCAAAATCTAATCCAATAAAGAGACATCAAATAAATGGAAGTAAAGAAACAATAAAAAGAGGAGAAATATACGATAAAGACTATATAGGAATGTCAAAAGATTCAAGTATAAGCTATGACATAGGAACAATAAAACCAAACGAAAAAAAGGAAATACAAATAATCATACTAATTGGAGAAAACAAAAACATATCAGAAGTAGAAAATGAAATAGAAAGAATAAAAAAGATAGATTTTGAAAAAGAATACATATCAGCAAAAACATATTGGAGAAAATACCTAAAAAAACATGATGGTTTAAATTTTAAAGAACCAACAAATTCATATGAAGAAAAAATATACGAAATATACAAAAGAAGCATACTATTATTACCACTTCTTACAAACGAAGAAACAGGAGGAATAATCGCAGCTCCAGAAGTAGACGAACAAATGACACAATGTGGAAGATACTCATACTGCTGGCCAAGAGATGCAGTATTTGTATGTAAAGCAATGGATATACTAAAAATGAACAAAGAAACAGAAAAATTCTACAGCACATTCTGCAAAAAAACACAAAGCAAAAATGGAATGTGGGAACAAAGATTTTACACAGACGGAAGTCTAGCACCTTGCTGGGGCTACCAAATAGACGAAACAGCAAGTGTAGTATATGGAATATGGGAACACTATAAAATCACTAAAGACGAAAAATTTCTAAAAAGCAACCTACAAATGTGCGAAAAAGCAATAGAATTCCTAAAAGGATATGTAAAAGACTGGTTAGAACTAGAAGATAAAGAAGAAAATGAAAAAGACATAGTAAAAGAAGAAATTGAAAAACAAAAAGAAAATAATCACAAGCAAAATATGCACAAATATCACATAAGCTATGATTTATGGGAAATGTGTGAAGGAATACACCTATACTCTATTGCAAGTATATATGCAGCATTTGAAAGCATCTTAAACATATATAAAGCACTAGACAAAAACGTATCAGGCTTTGAAAACAACAGGCTAAAAGAAGAAAAAATAGCCAAAAATGAAAAAAGCATACAAAAACTAATGCTCGGAATAAAACAATACATAAACGAAAAACTATATGACGAAAACCAAAAAGTATATGTAAGAAATACAGAAGACAAAAAAATGGACATCAGCATACTAGGATTAGTTACACCATTTAACATCATAAAACCAAAAGAAAAGAAAATGCAAAACACAGTAGAAAAAATAAACCTAAGCCTAAGAACATACACAGGAGGCTACCAAAGATTCGAACAAGACCACTACAGAGGCGGAAACCCATGGCCAATAGCAAACCTATGGATGACACTATACTACCTAGAAGCAGGAGACAAAAAGAAAGCAAAAGAAACATTCGACTTCGTAGTAAAAACAGCAGGAAAACACTCAATCCTAGGAGAACAAATAGACAACAGCACTTTAAAACCAAACTGGGTACTAGGTTTAGGCTGGTCACACGCAATGTTTATAATAGCGTTAGAAAAGTTATATGCTTAAGTTTGGTTAATCTGGGACAGGTCCCAAACTGACCCCAAATGGTCACGAGGGACCTGTCCCAGATTAACCAAAAAAACTAAAAAAAGTACTTGCAAACTAATTGGTTTTGTTATAGAATAAACTTGTTAAAAAGTTTTAAAGGAGGAATTTATTATGTCAGTTAAATTAGGAATTAATGGATTCGGAAGAATCGGAAATCTTTCATTCAAAGCAGCTTTAGCAAAGGAAGGAGTAGAGATAGTAGCAATAAATGATCCATTTATTACAGCAGATTATATGGCATATATGATAAAGTTTGATACAGTTCATGGAAGATTTCAAGGAACAGTTGAAGCAAAGGATGGAGTTTTAATTGTAAATGGAAAAGAGATAAAAGTGTATAATGAAATGGACCCACATAATATCCCATGGGGAAATTTAGGAGTTGAATATGTTTTAGAGTGTTCTGGTGTGTTTACTACAATGGAGAAGGCACAAGCTCATATAGATGCTGGTGCAAAACAAGTTGTAATTAGTGCACCTTCAAAAGATGCTCCAATGTTTGTTATGGGAGTTAACCATACTGAATATAAACCAGAAATGAATATTGTTTCAAATGCTTCTTGTACAACAAACTGTTTAGCACCACTTGCAAAAGTTATTAATGATAATTTTGGAATTACTGAAGGTTTAATGACAACAGTTCATAGTACAACAGCAACACAAAAAACAGTTGATGGAGCTTCTAAAAAAGATTGGAGAGGTGGACGTGCTGCTTCTGCAAATATTATTCCATCTTCAACAGGTGCTGCAAAAGCAGTTGGAAAAGTTATACCTTCATTAAATGGAAAATTAACAGGTATGTCATTTAGAGTACCAACAGTTGATGTTTCAGTTGTTGATTTAACTTGTAATTTAGCAAAACCAACAACATATGAAGAAATTTGTAAAGTTATGAAAGAAGCATCTGAAAATGAAATGAAAGGTATAATAGAATATACTGATGAACCAGTTGTATCTTCAGACTTTATAACAGATCCACATACATCAATTTTTGATAGCACAGCAGGTATTATGCTAACAGATACATTTGTTAAATTAATAGCTTGGTATGATAATGAATGGGGATATTCAAACAAATTAGTTGATTTAGCTTGCTATATTGCTTCAGTTAAAAATAACTAATTTTGCATAAAATTTTAAATAAAAATAATTAATATAGAGAAAACTATTCTAAAGATATAAAATTAGGAATTAACTTAATTTTATAATTAGAATAGTTTTATTAATTTCATATATAAAGATACAAAATAAAAACTTAATTTCATAATAAAAATAGTTTTTGCAAATTTATATAAATATAATTCTTAAAAAAATCTTAAAAACAATAAATTTCCCTGTAAATTTATCAAAAAAAGTTGCATAATTTTAACAATAATAGTATAATAGAAAAGGTAGAATAATAAATATATATTAAATATATGAAGAGAGGTAAAAAAATGGAATATTTATATATACTAAGAGAAGCCTTAGTGTGGATAGTAACAATATTCTGGTTGTATCAATTATTAATAAGTGTATGCTCATTAATAAAACTAAAAGATAAACCTTTAAAAGTAAAAAAAGATCATAAATTTATGGCAATAATACCAGCACACAACGAAGAGCAAGTTGTAGGTAATTTAATAGAAAGTTTAAAAAACCAAAATTATAATAAAGACTTATATGATATATATGTAATTGCAGATAACTGTACAGACAATACTGCACAAATTGCAAGGGAAGCAGGAGCAATTGTATATGAAAGGTATGACCCAGAAAAAAGAACAAAAGGTTATGCTTTAGATTGGTTTTTACAACAAAAAATAAAAGAAAATGCTGATTATGATGCATTATGTGTATTTGATGCAGATAATATAGTAGATAAAAATTTCATAAAAAATATGAACAAAAAATTATGCCAAGGAGAAGATGTAGTCCAAGGCTATAGAGACATAAAAAACCCAACAGATAGCTGGATAACATCTGGATATGCATTATTTTACTGGACTATGCATAGATTTTACCACTTAGCAAGGTACAATATAGGTTTATCACCATTACTAAATGGAACAGGCTTTATGGTAAGATTTGATATATTAAAACCACAAGGATGGAAAACAGTAACACTAACAGAAGACATAGAATTTTCTTTGCAAAGAATAATAAAAGGAAAAAGGCTTGGATGGGCAACAGATGCAATTGTATATGATGAACAACCAGTTGGATTTAAACAAAGTTGGTCACAAAGAAGCAGATGGACAGTAGGACATATGCAATGTATAAAAGAATATACAATGCAACTTGCAAAAGCAATAAAAACAAATAAATCATTGATGAATATAGACGGATTTCTTTATATTATAGGCAGTATTCCAATGTTTATACTAACACTTATTTTAATATTAACTAACTTTTTAATGTATGCTGGAAATGCAATGACACAAGCAGATTTAATAATAAATATGTTAAGATATTTAGTACCAACATTCTTATTCCCAATTATTACAAGTGCATTTGTAATGTGGCTAGATAAAAGACCAATAAGACCAATGCTTAAAGGATTGTTATGTTATCCATTATTTATGGGATCTTGGCTTTTAATTAACTTTAAATGTCTATTCAAAAGAGACACAAAATGGGAGAAAATAAACCACGTAAGAAATATAAAAATAAATGAAATATCAGAAACGGGAAAAGAGAAATTAGAAGTGGAAAAAGAATTGGTGTAAAATCAATTCTTTTTTACATTAAAAATATAAAAAACAGGGGAGAAATTTATGGAAAAAGAAAGTAAAATAAAAAAGATATTAAACCTTAAAACAGTACACATATTAATTATAATATTAGGAACAATATTTATATTACTACCAGCATTCCATAGTAATATTTGGTTTGATGAAAGTTATTCGGTCGCAATAGCAAACCATAGTTTTTCAGAAATTTGGCAAATAACAGGAAATGATGTACATCCACCACTATATTATTGGATGTTACATGTATTACAATTAATATTTGGAAGCAATATAATAATATATAGACTATTTTCAGTACTTGCAATTGTAATTGTAGGAATACTTGGATTTACACATATAAGAAAGGATTTTGGAGAAAAAGTAGGATTATTATTTTCACTTTTAACATTTTTTCTTCCAGTAATGAACACATATAGTCAAGAAATTAGAATGTATTCATGGGCTTGCTTATTTGTAACATTAATGTGTATATATGCTTATAGATTATATAAAAATATAAAAGAGAAAAAGGAAAATTTTTCAGAAGAAGAAACCAAAAAATTTAATAAAAACCAGCTTAAAAATTTAATCATATTTGGTATATTTAGTGTATTTTCAATGTATACACATTATTATTCATTAATGGCTGCATTTTTAGTAAACTTGGCTTTATTAATATTTTTCATTAAAAACAGAAATGAAAATAAAAAAATGCTAAGAAATTTTATAATATTAGGAATTATAGAAGTAGTATTATATATACCTTGGTTATATTATCTACTAATACAAGTGTTACACGTAGGTGGAGGATTTTGGATTACTATCCGGTTTAAATACTGCAATTGAAGTACCAAGCTTTCAATTTAAAAGGCAAATGAATGAAAGTATGAGTGAAACTATAATAGCACTTGTAGCTTCAATATTAATGTATATATACATAATTTGGAAAATAATAAAAGCAAAAAAAGAGAAATTATCTATAAAACCAGGCATAATGGCTCTTAGTTTATATGTTATAATTATATTAATAATGTATCTAATTTCATTAATATCACCAATTCTAATTGCAAGATATTTACTAGTATTAACAGGAGCATACATATTTTTCTTAAGCTTTTTTATGGCAACAGAAAAAAATAAAATAATATCATTTATAATATGTGCAATAATAGTAATATTAGGAACAATAAGTAATGTAAAAAATATCTCTATAAATTATGATGATAGCAACTTAAAACAAATAGATTACTTAAAAGAAAATATGGAATCAGATGATATAATTATATATAAAAATATTTTAAATGGGGGAGTAATTGCAGCATTTTTCCCTGAACAAAAACAATATTTTTATAATAGTGAATATTGGAATGTAGAAGCTGCATATAAAGCATATGGACCTGGAATGGAAATAATTTATAGTTATGAAGATGTATTAAAAGATTATCATGGCAGAATTTGGTTAATAGACACTACTAATTTAGAGTTATATAATGACTTTCCAAAAGAAGGAATAGAAACTATAGAAGGACCAATAAAATTTGAAACAAAATACCAAAATTATACTTATAATATTTTATTACTTGAAAAAGAGTAAAAGAAGTTTCCACATTTTTTGTGCTAAAGTTATAAAGTCATATTTGTAACCTAAAATAACACTTAGATAGCTTCTCTACATTTAAAAATTACGGCTGTGAATTGTAACAACGGCACAAAAAATGTGGAAACTTTTAAATAAAAATGCTTGATTTTACTAAATTTATAGTATAAAATGTATAAAACACATAGATTATAGTATAAAATGTATAAATTAAATAAATTATAGTATAAAATATATAAAAACACATATGAAAGGTAGAAAAAATATGAAAAAGGCAAAGAGAATGACAAAAGAACAAATAACCAAAAAGAAAAAAAATATAATCAGAACATTCATAACAATAGTAGCACTAATAGTAATAGCAATAATTGCATATATTGCAAATGAATTTATAATACTAGACAATAATAAAACTACTAATTTAATAATAAACAACAAAAATGTAACAGGAAACCTAAAAAAAGAAATATTAATACAAGATGATGAAATATATATATCAATGCAAGACCTACAAAACTTTTTCGACAAATATATATATGAAGATACAGAAAATAATCAAATAATAACAACATATGAAGACAAAATAGCAGTAATAGGCTTTGATGAAAATAAAATGATAGTAAACGGTTCAGAAAAATCAACATATGCATCAGCAATTAAGCAAGAAGATACAATATACTTACCAATCACTGAAATGAAAGATGTATATGGAATAGACATAGAATATATAGAAAAAACAAAAATAGTTGCAATAGATTCTATTGCAAGAGAACAAAAAAAGGCAATACTTAGCAAAAATACATCTGTAAAATCATCTAAAAATTTTATTGCAAAAACAGTAGATAGAATAGATAAAGGAACATCAGTAATAGTAGTTTCAGAAGAAGGAAAATATACCAGAATAAGAACAGAAAATGGAAAACTAGGATATGTAAAATCAAAGCTAATTGCAAACACAATAGTAACAAGGCAAAATATAGAAAAGAAAGAGCAAATAGAAGGAAAAGTAAACCTAGTATGGGACTATTATTCACAAGTAGCTAAAGCACCAGATAGAGAAGGAACTACAATAGATGGTATAAATGTAGTATCTCCAGCATTTTTCCACTTAAACTCAGAAGGAGAAATAGAAGAAAATATCGGCAGTGCAGGAGAAGACTATATAAAATGGGCACATGATAATGGCTACAAAGTATGGCCAATGGTTCAAAATGCAGGAACAGGAATGATGGACGTAACATCAAGCATAATGAATAGTTATGATAAAAGACAAGAACTAATAGAAACTATAATAACATATTGTGTAGAGTATGACTTAGATGGAATAAATATAGATTTTGAAAATATGAAAAAAGAAGATGTAGACTTGTTTTCAAGATTTATAATTGAGCTTGAACCTAGACTAAAAGAAATAGGACAAGTACTATCTGTAGATGTAACAGCACCAGATGGAGCAGATACTTGGTCACTATGTTTTGATAGAACGGTACTAGGGGACGTTGCAGATTACCTAATATTTATGGCATATGATCAATATGGAGGTTCAAGTAATGTTGCAGGGACAACAGCAGGTTATGACTGGATAGAACTAAACTTAAAAAAATTTTTAGAAACATATGAAGTAGAAAGTGATAAATTAATACTTGCTGTGCCATTATATGCAAGATTATGGACAGAAGATGCAAATGGCAATGTTACTGGTCAAGAGCCAATACCAATGAATGAAATAGATGAAACAATACCACAAGATGCGGAGAAAACTTGGGATGAAGAATTAAAACAATACTATGTAGAATATGAAAGAAATGGTAGAAAATATAAGATATGGATAGAAGATATAGAATCCTTAAAAGCAAAATTATCATTAATAAATCAATATAATTTAGGCGGAGTTGCAGCTTGGGAAAAAGGAATGGAACTAGATGAAGTATGGCAAGTTATAAAAGAAAATTTGTAAAAACGTAATAAAAAAGGACATAATTTTTAAATGAAAAACTTTAAAAAACTTTTAAAAGAAATTTCTTAAAAAAACTTTTAAAAGTAATTTTACAAAAAATAGAACTTGCCAAATAAAAAATAAAACATAAAAAGCACTTTTGGAGGTAATTTAGACTAATGCAAAAAAACAATATATTCTATCAAGCAGAAAAATATGCTAAACTAACAGATGAAGAAATTATTGTAAAAATAAGAAATGGAGAAGAAGAAGCACTTTCATATTTAATAAATAAATATATAGATTTAGTAAATATGAAAGTGGGAAAATATTTTATTATAGGAGCAGAAAAAGAAGACATCATACAAGAAGGACTTATAGGCTTATATAAAGCAATAAAAACATACAATACAGAAATCAAAAATTCCTTTAAAACATTTGCCAACATGTGTATAGAAAGGCAAATAATAACAGCAATAAAAACATCTAATAGGCAAAAACATATGCCACTTAATTCATATCTATCATTAAATATGGCAGCATATGATAATAATGAAGAAAATGGAGAAGAATTAATAGACAAATTAAACAATGGAATTGTAGAAGATCCTTTAGATACTATAATGAAAGAAGAACACTACAAAGAAATTGAAAATGCAATGGATGAACATTTAAGTAAATTTGAAAAAAAGGTATTAGATGGTTTTATAAAAGGAGAAAGCTATGTAAAAATTGCTGAAAAGCTTGATAGCCCAGTAAAATCAGTAGATAATGCAATACAAAGGATAAGAAAAAAGGCTATAAAGAATATATTTGGGGAAAATAATTAGAATTTAGTAAAAATATATGTAACAATATAGAATAAGAAAAAATAAAAAAGCAATCCACTAAAACTCTTAGAGTAATATGGATTGCTATTACTTTTCTATGGTGCTTCCAACGGGAATCGAACCCGTGACCTCAGCCTTACCAAGGCTGCACTCTACCTACTGAGCTATAGAAGCAAATTAATATTTCGTAACTTATTATACTATATCAAAATAAATTGGTCAAGATTTTTTTAAAATTGTGAAAATTTAGCACAAAGTATTTATTTTGTAAATAGAATAAGTTATAATGAATATACTAGTAAAGATACTTTTGAAGTATCTTTGTCCAAATCAAATGTGAACCGCCACCCTGTTGGCGAAATATAAATGCACAGGTGAGCAAATGTTACTCGCAACCCTACTTGCGACAAATAAATGTGTAGGTGGACAAATGTAATAAAAATCTACCTTTTCG
>CALXCJ010000034.1 GCA_944386775.1 uncultured Clostridia bacterium | reverse complement strand
ATGAATTATACTAAAAATTTTTGTTAAATATTTTCCAAAATTATTAATATGATTTTGTTAACTTAATGACATTGGGAACGTCCCTAAAGTTCATTTTATTAATAGCATTACATATAAACAAAAATAGTAACAAAAAAGAAAGAGCTAGAATACAATAATAGTAAACATAATATTCTAGTGGAGGCAAAAATGAAAAATATTATAACATTAGATAAATTACCAATGAACAAACAAGCACAAATAGAACAAATAGAATGTACAGGAAAACTAAAAAGAAGATTATTAGACCTAGGATTTATAAAAGGGACAACAATTGTACCAATATTAATAAGTCCATCAAAAGATCCAAGAGCATATGCAGTAAGAGGAAGCACAATAGCAATAAGAAAAGAAGATGCAAAATCTATAAAAGTAATAGTCAATGGTTAATCTGGGACCTGTCCCAGAATGACCATAATGACCAAAAAATATGCAAATTAAAACATTAATCACAAGAATTAGATAAAAGCATATCATATAGTATTAAATGTGGGGTGATATGTCTATTATGAAGAATACAAAATTTGTGGTTGCACTTGCAGGAAATCCAAATGTAGGTAAATCTACAATATTTAATAGTTTGACTGGAATGCATCAACATACTGGAAATTGGCCTGGAAAAACTGTGGCAAATGCTTGTCGGTAACTTTTGCTTGAAAAACAATGAGTACATATTGGTGGATTTACCTGGAACATATTCAATTATGTCTAATTCAGAAGAAGAAGAAATTGCAAGAGATTATATTTGCTTTGGTATGCCAGATGTTACGGTGGTGGTTTTAGATGCTACTTGTTTAGAAAGAAATTTAAATTTACTTTTTCAAATTATGGAAATTACTGATAAAGTAATTGTTTGTGTTAATTTATTGGATGAAGCCAAAAAAAAGAAAATTGATGTAGATTTAAAAAAATTAGAAAAAATTTTAGGTGTACCTGTAGTTGGAACTATTGCTCAGAAGAAAAAGACACTGGATAATTTAAAAGAAATTATTTATAAAGTAAGTACTAATAAATTAAATCCAATTCCTAAAACAGTAGAGTATGAAAATAAACTTGAAGTTAATATTGAAAAAATTAAAGACAGTATTAAAGATGAATATGTTGGAAAATTTAGTGATTCAAGTTGTTTTAGTAAAAATAATACTTTAAATAAAGAAAGTAAAGATGTAAATATAATTTCTGATAAATTATATAAGTGGATTGCTATAAAAGCTTTAGATGGGGATAAAAAAATTTTAGAGTCAATAAAAGAGAATTTAAAAATAAGTTTAGATATAGAAAGTATAAGTCAAAATTTAGAAAAAGCAAAAAAAGATTTAAAAGCGGTAGGTATAACAGAGGAGAATTTTAAAGATAAAATAGTAGAAAATATTGTAAATAGGGCAGAACAAGTGACAAAGGAAGTTTGCAAGTTCAATAATTCTGATTATAGTAGTCGTGATAGAAAAATTGATAGAATTTTAACTTCAAAAAAATGGGGAATTCCAATAATGCTATTATTTTTAGCTATTATTTTTTGGATAACAATAGTTTTAGCAAATTACCCGTCAGAATTTTTATTTTCGATTTTTGAGTCTATTGGGGAAAAACTTATGGTGTTTGCAAATTATATTAATTGTCCAGAATGGCTTTCAAATATGCTTATTTTAGGAATGTATCAAACTTTAACTTGGGTTATTTCAGTAATGCTTCCACCTATGGCTATATTTTTTCCGCTTTTTACTATATTAGAAGATATGGGGTATTTGACGAGAATTGCTTTTAATATGGATGGTTTTTTTAAAAAAGCTTGTTCTAGTGGAAAACAAATGATAACCATGTGCATGGGAGTGACAATGTGGTAGATTTTAACTTTTCAAATGTTTTGAAAAAGTTTTTGGATAATAATATTAGACTTTGCAATTTTTATTAAAAAATTAAAGACTAAAAACCATTTTAAATCAAAAGTTATTAGTCTTTTACTTTTTTATAACTATTAAAATAACTATTAAATTTTTAGTATATAGTACCACATTCTATGTTAATTTTAATAAATTTTTTTCCAGTTTGTAGTATATATTATATAAAATATCAAACATTTTATCCACAATTTTATATATTAATTTCTGCAGAGTTTGTTTATATATTATGCTTAATACTAATCCGAATATGATTAGCAATATAGCTTCTATTAATACCCATAATAAATAATTGTATCCTAATGGAAATACATATTGGTAAAATAAAGGTTTAGTATAATTTTTAAATAAATAATTTTCATGTATTATATAGAAAAGTAAAGATAATGAAGAAATGTAATTTATTATTTTATTTTCGAAATTTTTAGTGCTAAATAGATTAAGCAAAGATATTCCTATCATTATTCCAAAAATGTTCATTATACTACACCAGTGTAACATGGTATCGCTAAGAAATTTTATTTTCAATCCTAGAAAATTTGTAACTATTAAAAGTCCAACAAAAGCAAAAATATTAAAAAGCAAGATTTTTTTATTTAGTTTATTATTTCTAGTAAAATTTTGTAGATATAATTTATTATAAGCTACTATAAAATAAATTACTATAAAACCAATTAACTGGTTATAATAATAAGCTTTAAAATAAATCATTCTTATACAACAATATGCAATTATAAAAAAGATATTAATTCTTAATAGTGTTTCCTTTTTTACGGATTCTACTATTTTATTTAAAAATGGATGAATTATATATAACATTATATAACATCCTACAAACCAATTATTTTCAAATGTTATTGGAAAGATTTGTTTTATACACTCTGTAATTGAAATATTATAACCACTAATTAAATAAACTAATAAAAATAAAACAGATATTATAAAACAATCCGAAATGATATGTAAGATTTTTTTTACATTTGTTTTCTTTTTATCTAATAAAAAATATGCTGAACACATTACAAATAATAGATTTCCAATTTGTCCTATATTTCTAAATAATATTAAAATAAATTGACTTATGTTAGTCGTAGCTAAACTAAGATCAATAAAACTAATTAGTTCCTTATCACCATAGTATGGGACTGAATGGCTTAATACTATTAATACCAATCCAATAATTTTCAAAAGTTCTATACTTGAATTTCTGGTTTTTATAGTATTTGTTTGTTCCATAAAACACACTCCTTTATTTTGGTTTGTTGATTATTATGTCGATATTATATATATTCAGAATGATTCTGTCAATATTTTGTTGATCTTTAGTTAATAAATAGGTTATTTTATAAGTATAAGATTTTTATATATTGGTAGAACATGGTGCCATATAAAAATTAGAACGATAAAAACATATATGTTCAAGTAAAAGAATTAGAAAAATCAAACAATATATATAATTACAAAAGTGGTAAATAAAAAATAAAATTTAAAAGAGGTATTCTCTAGAAAAATACTTCTTTTCTTAATTTCTTTAGACTTTTTTAAAAATCTATTTATTAACTGAATAAGAAAAATTCATACTATCTGTTGAAGAAAATATAATTTTCAAATTTATTTGATTAGATAGTTTATTATAATTACCTTTACAAGTATTATTATTCTTCATTTCATCATATACATTTTCTTCTATAATTATTTTATTAAGTAATCCATCTATATAAAATTCCAAATTTTCTTGATTTATTTCTATTTCTTTTAAAATAGCTTCTTTTAAATTTATATAAAACTTTTCAATATTTTTATTATTATGTGATAATTTATCAATTTTTTCTAAATTTGATTTAATATCAGATATTTTATTTTCTATTAAATTTCTAGATGCTAAAATTTCTTCTTTTGAAAAAAGTCCATCTAAGCTAAGCTCTAGTAATTTATGCTTTTTATTTTCTAATAAGTACAAATCATTTTTTAATTTAATTTCTTGATTATAAATATCCGTATTTGTTAAACAATTTGAATAAATTGATATTAAATCATTACAAATATCATTTCTGTAAACTTCAAACTTTTTAAAAACTGATAAGAGTATATTATATAAATCTTCTTCCTTAAAAGAAGCAGGGACACAAGTTTTCTTTCCAGTTATATGAAAATTCTTGCAATACCAATAAATAATATCTTTATTTTTTAAATGCTTAATTTTTCTTACAAATGCACAATTATGTTTCAAGCAAAATATTTTTCCTGATAAAGCATATTTTGTTTGATGTTTTTGGTACATTTTGCAAGATTTACTTCTACTTTTTAATTTTTGATTTGCTTTTTCCCATAATTCTTCAGAAACAATAGGGGGAACTTTTTCATAATCTTTATATATTTTCCAAGTTAAAGGATCATTAATATTTCTTTTTTTAGTTCTGTAATCTATAACATTAGATATTCCGCCAGTGTAAAACCCCTTATATTTAGGGTTTTGAATTATTCTTTTTAAAGTATTTTGATGTATTAGATTACCATTATGGTTAAAAAAACCTTGTTTTGATAATAGTAAAGATAATTTTTTAAGCCCAATTTTATTATCATTTGCATAGATATTAAAGATATTTTTAATTATAGGAGCCTCTTTACTATCAATTACAAGTTTACCATTATCCTTTTTATAGCCCCATATATTATTAGTTCCTAAAACGGTACCTTTATCTATTGCTCTTTTAAAGCCAAACTTTGTTCTTTCAGATATTTTGCGCACTTCATCTTGTGCCATACTAGACATTATAGTAAGCCTTAATTCACCATCATTTGAAGCTGTTATAATGTTATCTGATAAAAAATAAACACAAACATCATATTCTAGTAATTTTCTAGTATAAAATAAACTATCAATTGTATCACGCGAGAATCTTGAAACTTCTTTTGAAATAATTAAATCAAATTCATCTTTTTTACTATCTTCTATCATTTGCATAAATTGGTTCCTTTTTAATGATGTAGTTCCACTTATGCCTTCATCTGTGTAGCCACGAATGAATTTCCAGTTTTTATTTTTCCTAATATAATCCTCAAAAAAAGATACTTGATTTTCTAATGAATTTATTTGTTCTTCTTTTTCAGTTGATACTCTTGCATAATATGCAACTTTTAAAGGAAGGTCGAAAATGGTTTTTCCAGATAATAAGTTTTGCTTTATTTCGTATAAAGTCAATCTGAATTTCTCCTTTCGAAAATTTTGTATAAGAAAAAAAGATAGTAAAAGTGAATTATTAACTATTCATGAAGTATTTTTAAATCAAAAAGTAATTTATCAATTAGTTTAGAAGCTTTGTCATATAATGGCTTTTCTATTATATTTTTTTCGTATAATATTTTATTTATAATTGATTCAATTTGCAATTTTAAATATTTTTCATTCATTTTTTTACCTCTTTAAATATTTTTATTAGAACATATTTAAAAATATGTTAGTATTTTTTAAAAAATTTTATAATTATTGAGGGTGTCCACTTTGAGATTTTAAGGATAACAAAATTACCATATTGTCACTACCATGTGCATGGGTTTTGGTTGTAATAGTTGTGGAGTAACAGGCTGTAGAATAATAGAATCACCAAGAGAAAGATTAATTGCAATAATCACAAACAACCTAGTACCATGTAACCGGCAGATTTCCATTTCTAATAACAGTAGCAAGCATATTTATAGCAAGTAGCGTATCAGGAATAACAGCATCAATTATATCAACACTAGCAGTTATCTTAGTAATACTTTTAGGAATAGTGCTAACATTAATAATATCAAAAATCCTTTCAAAAACAGTATTAAAAGGAATGCCATCATCATTTGTACTAGAACTACCACCATACAGAAAACCACAATTTGGAAAAATTTTAATAAGATCAATATTTGATAGAACCTTGTTCGTACTACGGAAGAGCAATTGCAGTTGCAATGCCAGCAGGAATAGTAATATGGCTATTTGCCAATATCTCAATTTCAGGAATGAGCTTGCTTACAATAATTGCAAATTTTTTAGACCCACTTGCAAACTTAATGGGACTTGATGGATACATTCTAACAGGATTTATTCTAGGAATCCCTGCAAACGAAATAGTACTTCCAATAATATTAATGTGCTATTTAAATGGAACATCACTTGTAAATATGGAAGACACAGCCCAAATTGGTCAAATTCTAATTCAAAATGGTTGGACAATACTCACAGCAATAAATGTTATGATATTTACAATATTACATTTTCCTTGTAGTACAACACTTATGACAATAAAAAAAGAAACAGGAAGCTTAAAATGGACTATAATAAGTTTCTTAATACCAACAGTTTGTGGAATTGTTTTATGCATGTGCACAAATTTTATATACAATATATTTGTTTAAAAATTAAATAAAATGTATAAATTCTGGCTATATAAACGTAAAATAAGAAAGGGTGATAAATATGTTAAAAATGATTGACTTACCATATCCACTAGATGCACTAGAACCATATTATTCTAGAAGAACGCTAGACCTGCACTACAATGTACTATATAAAGGATATGTAGAAAACACAAACCAAACAGAAGAAAAATTAAAAAAAGCAAGGGAAGAAAACAATTTTTCAAATATAAAATGTTTAGAAAAAAATTTAAGCTTTTTTGGCTCAGGGGCAATACTCCATGAACTCTTTTTCCAAAACTTAGGACCTGCAATTCCAACAGAACCAGACATTAGATTAATGGAACAAATAATAAAAGACTTCTCAAGCTTTGATAAATTTAAAATGCAATTTATAGAAGCTGCAAAAGCAGTAGAAGCTTCAGGCTGGTGCATACTCGTATGGGTTCCAAAGTGGGAAAGCCTTAAAATACTTCAATGTGAAAAACACCAAAATTTGACTTTATGGGGATGTAAGCCAATTTTAGTTTTAGATATGTGGGAACATTCTTATTATCTACAGTATGAAACAAAAAGACCAGAATATATAAATGCATTTTGGAATATTTTAAATTGGAATGAAGTAAATAAAAGATTTTCTAATATTTTATTAAAAAAATAAATAAATCATTGAAAAAAAATAAAAAATAATGTATGATAATGCAAGATAGAGGTGAAATATGAAATCTAATTTTTTCAAGTATCTATTCATAATATTTGTAATAGGAATAACAATATTTGCAATATTTAAAATAAAATCAGAAGAAAAAGAAGAGGAATCATTAAATGAAGAAACAACAAGCCAAGAAAAAATAACAACGCTAACTCTTGCAATATCATCATTTGATAGCTTAAACCCAATATTAAGTACAAATAAAAACGTACAAAATATAGCAAAACTAATATATGAACCATTATTTACAATATCTTCAAGCTATAAATTAGAACCTTGTCTTGCCAAAGAATGGGCAAAACAAAGTAGCACATCATACTTAATAAAACTCCAAGACAATGTAAGATGGGCAGATGGAGAAAAATTTATAGCAGATGATGTAAAATATACAATAGACCAGCTAAAACAAGTAAGCTCAATATATAGCACAAATGTAGCACATATAACAAATATAGAAATAGTAGATGACTACACAATAAAAATCAACTTAGACCAAGAAGTACCATTTTTTGAATATAATTTAATATTCCCAATTTTATCTAGCAGTTTCTACCTAGACAAAGAATTTTCGGCAAATATTGTACCAGTTGGAACTGGAATGTATGAAGTAACAGATGTACAAACATCATATATAACATTATCTAAAAACGCAAGTTGGTGGAACATACAAGAAAAAGACCCAATAATAACAACAATTACAGTAAACTTATATTCATCAGTAGGAGAAATGTATAATAGTTTTAAAACCGGAAATATAGATGTAATAAGCACAGACAATATGAATTTGCAAGATTATATAGGAACAATAGGATATGCATCAAAAGAAATAAAAGGAAGGCAACATGACTTTATAGCATTTAACACCCAAAACAATTTCTTAAGCAGGCAAGGGGTAAGAAAAGCAATCGCATATTCAATAGATAAAACTAATATTGTATCTAGTATATACAATAATAAATATTACACATCAAGTTTCCCACTAGACTATGGAAGCTATCTATACACAGAGCAAGAATCAAGCTCAGGATATAACCCAGACCAAGCAAAAAAAGTTTTAGAAGATGCAGGGTGGACATATAGAAATAACTATTGGCAAAAATTAGAAAATGGCAGATACCAAAGGTTATCATTAAGATTAGTAGTAAAATCAGCAGATGCGACAAAGGTCCAGGTAGCACAAAATATAAAACAGCAACTAGAAAATCAAGGAATAAGAGTTGAAGTTGTAGGAGTAAATGATACACAATACAATAATTATCTAACAAACAAAAATTATGATATGATTTTGTGTAGTATAAACTTATCAATTAGCCCAGACCTAAATACATTTTTTGGCGAAAATAATTTAGCAAATTATAGTAATGCAGAAGTAACTCAAATAATGAATGAAGTTAAAAATGAGACACAGGAAAATGTATTAGTAGAAAAATATACGAGACTCGCAGAAATATATAAAACCGAAGTTCCTTATTTAAGTTTATATAATAATAAATTGACTACTTGCTACAGTACAGGACTAGTTGGGGAGGTTTCTCCTAATTGGTATAATATATTTAGTGGGATTGAAAAGTGGTATAAATAGCATTTTGATTAATTCTAATTAGTTTTTAATTGAGTTAATATAAACTAAGGCTAATAAGATTAAGAATAAAATTAATTAATAAATAAAGTATATAGGGTTATAGAAAAAAACAAATAGAAAGAAAAAAATAGAAATTAAAATAAAAATTAAAATAAAATATTGACAAAACAAAAATTTGGTGTATAATAAAAACATCAAACAAAAGTTCAATAAAATTAAGGAGGATAAAAATATGTCAGAAAATACAGAAAAGAAAAAAGCATTAGAAGCGGCACTAAGCCAAATAGAAAAACAATATGGAAAAGGATCAGTAATGAAGCTAGGGGAATGTAAAGCAATGGAAATAGAAACAATCCCAACAGGAGCCCTAAGCTTAGATATAGCACTAGGAGGAGGAGTACCAAGAGGAAGAATAATAGAAGTATATGGACCAGAATCATCAGGAAAAACAACACTAGCATTACATATAGTAGCAGAAGCACAAAAACAAGGAGGAGAAGCAGCATTTATAGACGCTGAAAACGCACTAGACCCAGTATATGCAAAAAAACTAGGAGTAGACATAGATAACCTAATAGTATCACAACCAGACACAGGAGAGCAAGCACTAGAAATAACAGAAAGTTTAGTAAGAAGTGGAGCACTAGACGTAATAGTAGTAGACTCAGTAGCAGCACTAGTACCAAAAGCAGAAATAGATGGAGACATGGGAGACTCACACATGGGACTTCAAGCAAGACTTATGTCACAAGCATTAAGAAAACTTGCAGGAGCAATCAACAAATCAAAAACAGTACTAATATTCATAAACCAACTAAGAGAAAAAATAGGAGTAATGTTTGGAAACCCAGAAACAACAACAGGAGGAAGAGCACTTAAATTTTATGCATCAATAAGAATGGACATAAGAAAAACAGAAAACATCAAACAAGAAGGAGAAGTAAAAGGAAACAGAGTAAGAGTAAAAGTAGTAAAAAACAAAGTAGCACCACCATTCAGAGAAGCAGAATTTGACATAGTATATGGAGAAGGAATATCAAAAGCAGGAAACATACTAGACATGGCAGTAAACCTAGACATAATAGAAAAAAGTGGATCATGGTTTAGCTACAACGGAGAAAGAATTGGACAAGGAAGAGAAAATGTAAAAAAATACCTAAACGAAAATCCAAAAATCATGGAAGAAATAGACAAAAAAGTAAGACAAAACTTTGAAAAAGCATTTGAAAAAAGCTTAGGAGAAGAAAAAGTATCACAAGATGAAGAAGATGAAGAAGAAACAGAAGCAGAAGAAAACGAATAAAATAAAAGCAAAAATCCACAAAAATAAAACCAAAACACAGAATGAAAAACATAAAACCAAAAAAACAAAAATAAAACACAAAATCAAAACGCAAAACCAAAAACAAACAGAGAGGAGAATAAATGCACACATCAGAAGAATTCGATGAAGCCAAAACAAAAGTATTAAAATACATACTTTACAAAAAAAGAACAGAAACAGAAGTAAGAAACAAATTTTCAAGAACAATGAATGACAATCTGTTAGAAGACGTAATCGAATACCTAAAAGAAGCAAACTACATAAATGACAAAGAATACATAGAAAAAGCCGTAAGCAACTGGAAAATGCTAAAAAACCTATCAATAAAAGAAATAAAATACAAACTACTATCAAAAGGACTAAACAAAAACTTAATCGAAGACTACATATATGAAAATCAAGAAGAACTAAAAGAATACGAAAAAAAATCGGCACAAAACATCACATACAAAAAAGAAACATCATTAGAACCAGAAGAAATAAAACAATATCTACTAAAAAAAGGATACACAGAAGAAAGCATAAAAGAATCAGAGTAAGATTAAAATAAGTAAAAACAAGAAGAAATTAAAAAATTAAACAAAAAACTAAACAAAAAAGCTAAACAAAAAATTAGACACAAAACATAAGCAAAAAGGATAAGCAAAAAATACAAAACTCAAACAATCACGAAAGGAAATGATTTAAAAATGGCAGGGATACTAGCACTAGAAACCAAAAAATACTCAATAAAAATAGATAACTTTGAAGGTCCACTAGACCTTCTAATATATCTAATAGAAAAAAATAAAATGAAAATAGATGAAATAAACATAACAGAAATAACAGACCAATACATAGAATACCTAAACGAAATGGAAAAGCTAGACCTAGAAATAGCAAGTGAATTCTTAGTAATGGCATCAACCCTGCTATATTTAAAATCCAAAAATTTGCTACCAAAACAAGAAACAGAAGAAGAAGAACTAACAGAAGAAGAACTAATAAGGAAAATAATCGAATACAAAAAATACAAAGAAATAAGCAAAAAATTAAAAGAAAACTACCTAAACTACTCAAAAAGAATATACAAAGAACAAGAAAAAATAGAACTACCAAAAAGAAAATTGCAAGAAGAATACAAAAAAGACCTAATACCAAACTTATACAAACAAATAATAGAAAAAACAAGTGTAAGACTAAACAAAAATGCCAAAAACATCGAAAAAATAGCACTAGTCGAAAACTACACAGTAGCAAGCAAAGTAAAAGAAATGTTTAGAGTACTAATAAAACAAAAAAGATTCATATTCAACAAAATGTTCTCAATAAACAAACATAACAAACAAGAAGTAGTAACAGCATTTAGCGGATTGCTAGAACTATCAAGAAGAGACAAAGTAAAAACAAACCAAGAAGAACTATTTGGAGACATACTAGTCGAAAAAGCAAAAAAAGCTTGAAATCTCAAGCTTTTTTGCTTTTTGGTCATTCTGGGACAGGTCCCGATTAACCATTTTTGGTCACGCTGGGACAGGTTTAATATTAGTGATTAATCATGACCAAGTCTTACGGCCGAGCATTTTTGGTCAATCGTGACCTGGTCACAGTTAACCATTTTATGTATTAGTAACAGTTGCTTTAGAATTAGAAAACCCCAATATATTCATTCCTTTTTTAACATATTCATTTTTCATAAAATACTGCCAGATTGTACCATTAAGATAATTTTCCATCATTATCAGTCCAATACCTTTATCAATTCCAATATATTCTTTTGCAAACCAAGGTTTTGAGCCTTCTAAATTATAACCATCTTTAAAACCATATTTTCCCCATAGTTTCGGAAAATTATTATAATAATATTCCATAGCTTTTATACTTTCATTTGGAGTAAATACTATTGAACCTATTGAACCACAAGGAGATATTGTTCCGTCATTATCTATATCTAAATCAATATCGCAAGGTTTGGCACCAAATGAACAATAACCTTTTGGGCTAAGACAAGCAGTCAGGCCCCAAGAATTTTCATTATATGTTTTAAATTTGTTTTTATTATTAATACAATATAATCTATTAGCTTTTGTGGCTTTAATAGAATTTTCAAACCAGTCAATACCATCAGAATCTTTTAAATTCATAAAATTTATCCAAGCATGTGAAAATTGATAAGTAAAAAGAGTACCACAATATGTATATATTATATTTTTGATTATATCATAATCTGAAACTTTTCTTTTAAAATCATAATACATGCTCTTATCAATAGGAAAAGTAGGAGAAGATACACCTAATACATATAACATTAATTGTTCTGCATACATATCCCAATGTCCCCAGAAGCCTGTTTCCGGTTTATAACCCATATAAAAATAATTCGAATTTTTATTTCTATACCATTTCCAATTTATTTTTTTATATAAAGCGAGAGCCTTTTCTTTTATTATTCCATTAAAAAATTCTCCAGCTGTCAATGCTCCACATATAAATATAGCAGTATCAATTATAGATATTTCACAATTCCATTCTCTTTTACCAGTTTTCATATTAACAAAATGATAATAAAATCCATTTTGTCCTTCAACATTATTTATAAAAGTATCTAATATAGCATCAGAAAGTTTATATGCATCTTTGCATTTGATCCAAGAATATTTAGTTCCTATAACTAAAGCTGCTAAGCCATAGCCAACAGAAGCTATACTTGCAACATCATCACTTAAAATAGTTTTATCTCTTATAAGACCATATCCAGCACTTTTTTTATCAGTATTCATTTCTTTAATAAAAAAATTATAGCTCTTCTTCATTTCTTTTAAAATTAAATTCCTACCATAAGATTTAAACAATCTCATATACGCCCCTCCTATATAATTATTATATAAAAAGCATCAAAGGTAATCAATGGAATTTTATGGGAAAATGGTCATTCTGGGACAGGTCCCGATTAACCAATTTTGGTTACGCTGGGACAGGTCCCAATTGACCATTTTTGGTTAATTGGGGACAGGTTTATGGTTAATGGTTAATTATGACCAGGTCACGATTGACCAAAAATGGTCAGCCGTGACCTGGTCACAGTTAACCATTTTGTATAAAAATGAAAAAATTGGAAAAAATAATTATAGTACAAGTAAAGAAGGTGAGTAATATAGTTCTTTTAGGTGTTTTATTAATGTTATTATTAGCCTTTTTAGCTATAATTACGGCGAAGTTTAGAGTAAATGTGGATAAAGTAATTTTAAAAGCGGGAGAGAATACAAAAAGGATATATGATTATAAGTTGAAAGTAATAGTTTATATTTTTGAGAAGATACCTATTTTTAAGTTAACTATTGATAAGGATTTTCTTTCAAAGATAAAGTTTAAGCAGAAAGCAGTTACAATGATTGAAAAAGAAATAAATAACAAAAAAATAGATAAACAAGAGATTTTAAGTTTTAAGAATTTAAAATTGGAAATAAAAAGTTTGAACTTAAAAATAGAGCTTGGAACTAAAAATGCAGCTTTTACTGGAATATTAGTTGGTGTGATTGGGGCTTTGTATTCTATATTTATTGGAAATTTTATAAAAAATCAAGATGCACAAAAATTGTATATAGAGCCAATATATAAAGATAAAAATATAATAAATTTACAATTTCAAGGTATAATTGAAATAAAAATGATACATATTATAAACACAATATGTATAATAAATAAAAGAAAGAGAGTTGATAAAAATGAGCGAACATCCAATAGAAGGGCTTATGACTACAGCTATGAATAGCATACAAGATATGATTGATGTAAATACAATAATAGGTGAGCCAATAGAAACATCGAATAATATTATAATAATTCCAATATCAAAGGTAACTTTTGGCTTTGGGGCAGGAGGAAGTGAATTTAAAGGAGAAACAATAGATGAATATAAAAAGGTAGATAAGGAAGAACAGGTTCAATATCGCTTACCTTTTGGAGGTGGAGCAGGAGCAGGTGTTTCTATAAATCCAGTTTCATTCTTAGTTATAACAGAAAATAATGTAAAACTTATGCCAGTAAATCATTCGTCAAGTATTGATAAACTTTTAGATTATGTGCCAGATTTAATGGAAAAGACAAATAATATGTTAAATAAGTTTATGCAAGATAAAAAAGAGCAAACTAATAAAATAATAAATAAAATAAATAGAAATCCTAAAGATGATTTTAATAAGAAGATTGAAAAAGATATTAAAGATATAGAAGAGCAAATTGCAAATAAGCAAGAAGATATGAATGTTGCATCTAAAAGCAATTCAGAAAGTAATGAAAATTTAGGGTATGAGTATGAATATAATGAAATAGAAGATGAATAAAAAATAAAAATTTAGGTACAGTCCTAATTTTTCAAATGTCCACTTGGGTCTGTATCCTATTGAAAGATAGCCATAAATAGAACTATAAAAAAACAAAATAGACAAAATAACCAAAAAGATATTTTGTCTACTTTGTTTTTTCATTACCAGCATAATTTTGTTTCGATTTAAGATTGTCCATAATTGCAACATTTTACAGCACATATTAAAAAAATGCTCTCCAAAAAATCTTCCTAAAAAATACTACCTCACAATTGGACATTTTTTTGTCGAAAACTTCTATATATTCGACAAAACTTCTACTTTTTCGCTCTTGGAAAATACTGCACAAAGGACTATAATAAAAAAGAAAAATAAGAAGATTAAAATATCATCAACAAAAGCAAAATAAAGAAAGGAAGATACTATGGAAACTAAATTTTTTGAAAAGGACAAGCTATTAGTCTTGAAAATCACAGATGAAATTGATGATTATAGTGTTCAAAAGATAAGGAGGAGGGCTGATAATGAAATTGAAAGATATATGCCTAAAAGAGTTGTATTTGATTTTGATAGTGTTACTTTCATGGACAGTGCAGGAATAGGGCTAATAATTGGAAGGTACAAATTTACAAATATGCTAGGAGGAAGCCTAGAAGTTGCAAATCTTACACAAAGTGTAAAGAAAATATTTGAAATGAGTGGAATTTTAAAATTAATTCCAATTGTAAGCTTAGATGAATATAAAGTATAAAAAAGGTTTATAGATTCCCCTAAAATCTAAATATTAAATAAGGATAAAAAAAATTATGAAAAATTTTGAAAATGAAATGAAACTAGAATTTTTAAGTAAATCATCAAATGAAGCATTTGCAAGAATAACAGTAGCTGCTTTTGCCTCACAATTAGACCCAAGCCTAGAAGAGCTTGCAGACATAAAAACAGCAGTATCAGAAGCAGTAACAAATAGCATAATCCATGGATATGAGAATAAAATAGGAATAGTAAAATTAGAAGCAAAACTAATAGAAAACGAAATAATAATTGAAATATCAGACCATGGAAAAGGAATAGAAAATGTAGAAATTGCAAAAGAGCCTCTATACACCACAAAACCAAACTTAGAAAGATCAGGAATGGGCTTTACAATTATGGAAAGCTTTATGGATGATGTCAAAATCGAATCTGTATTAGGACTTGGAACAAAAATAACAATGACTAAAAAAATAAAAAAACAAGAAGAAGATGAAATGGAAGAAGAAAGTTTAAATCTAATTACAAAAGATTAACAAGAGGTAAGTGATATGTATGAAATTGATAATAATTCAATAAAAAAAGTTCAAGAAGGAGACAAATTCGAGCTAGAAAGATTAATAAGAGAAAATAATGGACTAATATGGAGTATAGTTAAAAGATTTGCAGGAAGAGGATATGATCTAGAAGATTTATACCAAATAGGATGTATGGGATTTATAAAATCCATAAAAAGGTTTGACACAAGTTTTGATGTTAAACTTTCCACATATACAGTTCCATATATATTAGGTGAAATAAAAAGATTTATAAGAGATGATGGAGCAATAAAAGTAAGCAGAAGTATAAAAGAACTAAATGTAAAAATAAGAGAACTCCAAAAAGAATATTTATTAAAAAAAGGAAAAGATATTACAATAGAAGAAATATCTAAAATTTTAAAAGTATCAAAAGAAGATATAGCAATAACAATAGACGCAAACACCCCAGTAGAATCAATAGAGGCAAATATATTAAATCCAAACAATAAAAACATGAGTCTACTTGAAAGAATATCAACAGGAAAAGATGAACAAGAAATTTTAACTAACAAAATAGTCCTAAAAGAAATAATAGACAAATTAGATAAAAATGATAGAGAAGTAATACTTTTGCGATTCTACAAAGAAAAAACACAAATGCAAGTAGCTAAAATCCTTGGAATAAGCCAGGTCCAAGTGTCAAGGATAGAAAAGAAAGTTTTAGAAAAAATGAGGAAACAATTAGTATAGAGATTAGAAAAAGTGAAAAAACAATTAGTATAAAAATTAGAAAAAAACAAATATAAAAGATAAAAAATATTAGTAAAACTAAAATAAAAAAGTAATTATAATAAATAACTAGCATAAAATTAATAAAAGAATCTAAACTAGTAGCACTTAAATGACAAGGAGGTTTGCCATTTGAAAAAAGTAGGAATATATTTTCTCATATTAATTACAATATGTTTTATCATGCCAACACTATTAACTAAAAGAGGCAAAGAAGTTACAGCACACACAGAAAATGAAACAACACCTGAAGAAACAAATAAAGAAGAAACAAACAAAGAAGAAAAAAGCAACAAGGAAAAAAGCCCAATATTTGACATGAGTGCTACATATGACTACAAAAAATATGGAACAATAAAGTTACTACATAAAAGTACAAGCGAGGTAGAAGAAGTCCCAATTGATGAATATTTGTGCCATGTAGTATCTGCTGAAATGCCAGTAGACTTTGAATTAGAAGCACTAAAAGCACAAGCAATAGTTGCAAGGACATACACAATTTATAAAATAGAAAATAAAAAGCACGAAGAAGCAGACATTTGTGATGACTCTAAGTGTTGCCAAGCGTGGATATCAAAAGAGGATAGACTTGCAAGATGGGAAGAAGGAAAACAAGAAAGTAATTGGGCAAAAATACAAGAAGCAGTAAATAAAACATCAGGATTAATAATTACATACGAAAACAGACCAATAAACGCATTTTTCCATTCAAACAGTGGAGGAACAACCGAAATCCCAGTAAATGTCTGGGGAGGAACAGGATACCCATATTTGCAAAGTGTAGAAACATCAGGAGAAGAAGCATACACACAATATCTATCAGAAGTCACTATTACAAATGAAGAATTATTAAACAAACTAAAAGAAACACATCCAGAAGTAACAATAGACTTTGCAGACCAAGACAGCATAAAAGTACTGGAATATACAGAAAGTAAAAGAGTGAAAACAGTAAAATTTGGCAATATAGAAATAGCAGGCACAGAAGCAAGAACAATACTTGGCTTAAAGTCAACAAACTTCGAAATAACAAGGGAAGACGGCACAATAAAATTTACCGTAAAAGGATATGGCCATGGGGTAGGAATGAGCCAAACAGGAGCAGACAGCTTAGCAAAACAAGGGGAAAACGCAGGAGAAATAATACATCATTTTTATACAGGTGTAGAAATAAAAGAGGTAAATGAACTTTAAGATGAACGATTATGTTCGTCTTTTTCTTTTTTTATATATAATGTATAAATCTTTCAAAAAAAGGAAATAATGTAAATAACATTATTTTAAAGGAGGATT
This sequence comes from uncultured Clostridia bacterium, assembly GCA_944386775.1. Taxonomy (GTDB): domain Bacteria; phylum Bacillota; class Clostridia; order TANB77; family CAG-508; genus CAG-269. The sequence goes on along the minus strand of CALXCJ010000034.1, from coordinate 1,408 downwards.
TTATGAGAAGGAATAATAGAAAACCAAATATTTTAGACGATGATGCAAATTTAAAAATTATCAAAATGGCAAGTATAGGTGTAGGAGTACTTGCAATTATAGTAATAGGAATACTTTTATACAGTAAAAATTTAAATGACAGAGTAAGAGAAGAAACATTAGACAGTGAGCAAATGGCAAAAATATTAGAGAACAATCAAGAAAGTACAAATACACAAAGTGCAAGTACAGAAATTGGAAAAAGTGTAAATGAGGCAGCAAATGAACTAAACCAAACATCAAACAATACAAACCAAGTACAAAAGAATTCATCTAATTCAAGTAACGCAACTACTAATAGTGCAAATAGTATGGCAAATGCAAATATCACTTCAAACGCAGGAAATACGGAAAACTCAAGCAATACATCAAGCCAAAATAGTACTAATGAAACAAGTAATATGGATTTATCAAACAAAAATGCAGAAAATGTAGCAAATAATACAAATACTGAAACAAATAATTCAGCAGGAACAAAAGCAGAAGCAGAAACAGAAACAAATGCAAAAACAAATAATGTAAGTGCAGAATTAAGTTTTGAAAAACCAGTAGAAGGAGAAATTATAAGAGAATTTGCCAAAGACAATCTAGTATATTCACAAACACTAGAAGAATGGACAACACATACTGGAATAGATATAAAAGCAGATAAAACAACAGTAGTAAAATCAGCAGAAGCTGGAACAATAAAAAGTATAAAAAATGATCCAAGATTCGGTCTAACAGTAGTAATAGAACATGCAAATGGATTCCAAACAGTATATTCTAATCTATTAACATCAGAATTTGTAGTTGAAGGTGAAGTTGTAGAAAAAGGACAATCTATAGGAACAGTAGGAAATACTGCAGCATTTGAAATTGCGGATGAACCACATTTGCATTTTGAAATAATAAAAGATGGAAATCAGGTTGACCCAAGTATTTATATAAAATAGGGAATAATAAACAGATTTTAAGAGATGTCGAAAGCAAAGGAGAAAATCAATATTTCAGATTTTCTCCTTTATTAATGACTTACATAGCTTAAATGCTATGGACACTAATGTTTTATTAATTTAATTATAAACTATTCCATGACGGAAAGTCAAGCAAAATTTAAAATTCTATTCATTTTTTTAGTGGTCTTAACCTATATAAACTTTCAAGTTGTGAATTAATTTTATTCAAGTCATTTGCTGAAATAGTAACTAATTTCAGAAATTAAGGAAGATATTGAAAAATGATAAAAAGTCGTCAAAAAAACTTGCAATCAAACGCAAAAAGTCCTCATAAAAACTTGCATAAATTAATAAAAAATATATATGAGAGATACAGGCTTATTAGTGTCTATGCTAGAAGAAGGTACACAAAAAGCAATTTTAGATGATGA
>CALXCJ010000033.1 GCA_944386775.1 uncultured Clostridia bacterium | reverse complement strand
AATAAAAAAAATAAATAAAAAAAATAAATAAAAAAAATAAATAAAAAAAATAAATAAAAAAAATAAATAAAAAAAATTTATAAAATAAAGAATACATTCCAAAAAAATGTATTCTTTAAATGGTTTGGTACAGTTCTACTCATTGTTTTCCTTAGCATCATTTAAATTTTCAGCGCATTTAGCACATACTAATTTATCTTTATATTCGATTAAATCTTTTGTACTTCCGCAAAAAATACAATTAGGTTCATATTTTTTTAGGACGATAGAAGAACCATCTACATATATTTCGATAGGGTCCTTTACTGCTATATTGAACTTATTTCTTAGTTCAATAGGGATAACAACTCTGCCTAATTCGTCAACTTTTCTTACGATACCAGTAGATTTCATGTGTGTACCTCCTTAATGTTATTTTATATAGAAATATCAAATTATTATTATTATGATTTTCTATATGAATTATTGATATAGTTACACGTAAAAAAATACATAATGATTTTTTTGCGTAATATCAATAAATTCTATAAATAATATACCATAAATGATTATTCTGGTCAATAAAAACTTGAATAATTTTACTTTTTGAGAATAAAATTATTTAGGTGATTTGATGTTAAATATATTATGGCCAATTTTTATAATAATATCTTTTTCATATGCAATTTTTTCAGGAAATTTAGATAATTTAAATTCTGCTATTTTTTCAAGTCTAGAGGAAGTTCTAAAGTTATCAATGACTTTGCTTGGGACAATGTGTTTATGGAGTGGGCTTATGCAAATTGCAAATAATACAAGTTTTGTTAAAAATCTTACAAAAATTTTGCGACCACTTATGAAATTTTTATTTCCAGATATAATCGAAAATGATAAATTATATAATGAAATTTCAATGAATATAGTTGCAAATATCCTAGGACTTGGAAATGCTGCGACGCCTTTAGGGTTAAAGGCTATGAAAACTATGCAAAAGGATAATCCTAATAAAAAAGTATTAACAAATTCAATGGCAACTTTAATTGTATTAAATACTGCTTCAATTCAAATTATTCCGACAACAGTTATAGCGATAAGAAGTTCTTTAGGTTCTCAAAATCCTACTATTATTATTGTGCCTGTTTGGATAGCAACTATAGTTTCCGCAGTTGTTGGGATACTTGCAACTAAATTTTTTATAAAAATGGGTAAATGAAATTTTATAAAAATTAGTAAATAAATTTTTATGAAAATATATAAATAGATTTTATAAAATAAGTGGATAAATGTTTATAAACGTTAATAGATAAATTATTATAAAAGTAGGTTAATAGATTCTTATAAAAATAGGCAAAAAAATTTAAAAAAATAGTTTTGTTTTGAATCTAAAATTATTTTGCAGGAAAGGAAATTATTATGGTATGGAATTTATAAGTTTTTTATCTGGTATAGCGATGCCTGCTATAATTTTACTTATTGTTATATTTGGTGTAATTGAAAAGGTAAAAGTGTTTGATGTATTTTTAGATGGAGCTAAAGATGGAATAAGTATTGTAGTTAGTATTTTTCCAACTTTAGTAGGATTGTTTTTGGCAGTTTATGCATTAAGGGCGTCTGGAATTATAGATTTAATAATAAATTGTTTGACTCCATTGCTAGAATTAATAAATTTTCCTAGTGAAATAATGCCACTTGCATTAATTAGACCGATTTCTGGAAGTAGTTCTATTGCCGTTGCAGTTGATATTATGAAAAACTTTGGGGTTGATAGTACTATTGGATTAATGGCATCTGTTATAATGGGGTCTACTGAAACTACAATATATACAATAGCTGTTTATTCTAGTTCTGTGGGGATAAAAAATACTAGGTTTGTATTAGTAGCTTCATTACTTGCAGATTTGGCTGGAATTGTAACAAGTGTTATAGTGTGTAGATTGTTAGTGTAGAATGTTATTGATAGATAAAAAATAAATGAAAAAATAGATTGATTGTATACATTTGAAACATGCAGTGTCGATTTATGTCGATGACTTTTTCTTGACAAAATAGTATAACCAATATATAATGCTATTATCATATTATGTAATGCAAATTAAATGTTTAAAATTTTATTTTTTATCTTTATAAGTATCACTATTTTTTATGTAACTAAAAAATGTGTAATATATTTTCTATCAAAAAATTTCCAAAAAAAATATATAGAAAATTCAAAAAAATTAAATAAAAAATATTAAATCAAAAAATAATAAATAAAAAATAAAAAAATTACCAAACAAGTCATTAACTTTGTAGAGAAAATAAATTTTCCCCCATAAATTAGAATAATAACCATTCTTAATTTTTGAATTAATTTTAAATTCAAAAATCAGAAAAACTATATTAAAAGTAATAATTTTATGTTATACTAATAATATAGCAATAAAAAAGTGAGGTGATATTATGAAACAATTTAATATACAAGAAATAAAAACAGCAGTAGATCAATATGGAGAAATTGTAATAAGTAAAAATAGTAAAAATAATGTTGTAGTTATGAGTATGGAAGAATATAATAAAAACACCTTAAAAAAAGAAATAATTGGAGTAGTAAAAAAATCAGAAGAAGAAATTGAAAGAGGAGAAGGAATAGAATCAGATAAAGCATTTGAGGAGTTGAGGCAAAAATATGGATATTGAATACAAGGTAATACTCACTCCATCTGCATATAAAGAAATAAATAGGATATATGATTATATTTTAGAAGATTTATATGCAGAAAAAGCAGCAAAAAATTTAATGCGGTAAAGTTGAAGAATCTATACAAGCATTAAAATATTCACCTAAAATATACCCAGAAATTGAAAAAATGGATGACTTAAAAAGAAGATATAGGAGAATAGTAATAGAAAATTTTGTAGTATTATACACAATAGATGAAGATAATGGAATTGTATATGTGTCCCATATGTATTATGGAGGAAGGAATTATTTAGGTAAAGGAATACTATAGACTCTATGTAAAAACAAAATAAAAAGATTAAAAGATAAAATAAAAAATTAACTAGAAAGAAATTCTATAATTAAGTGTAAACAATATTGATTCTATGGTCTTATTTTATCTAGTAGTGTGTGTCGATTTATGTCGATGACTTTTTCTTGACAAAATAGAATAACCAATGTATAATGCTATTATCATATTATGTAATGCAAATTAAATGTTTACAGTTCAGTAAAAAATTGAAAAATGTTTAAAATTTTATTTTTTATCTTTATAAGTATCACCATTTTTTATGTAACTAAAAAATGTGTAATATATTTTCTATCAAAAAATTTCCAAAAAAATATATAGAAAATTCAAAAAAATTAAATAAAAAATATTAAATCAAAAAATAAAAAATAAAAAATAAAAAATAAAAAATAATAAACAAGTCATTAACTTTGTAGAGAAAATAATTTTTTCCCCCATAAATTAGAATAATAACCTGTCTTAATTTTTGAATTAATTTTAAATCAAAAAGTCTCTATTTAAGAAGTTATCATCTATTATTTTCTCTACAAAACAAATATAAATTAATGATGATAATTTTCCCCATTAATAATTTTAAAAGCCCTAAAAAGCTGTTCTAACAAAAATATCCTAATAAGTTGATGGGGAAAAGTCATCTTAGAAAAGCAAATTTTTTCAGAGGAAAGATTCAAAACTTTATCATTAAGACCCAAAGTACCACCAATTATAAAAGTGATACTACTAGTTTCTAAACTATAATTTTGAATTTTTCTAGAAAAATCCTCAGAAGAAAATTCTTTTCCCTTTAAATCTAAAGAAATAGTATATGTATTTTTAGGTAAATGCCTAATTATATTATCACATTCTTTTTCCTTAATCATAGAAATTAAAGAAGGGTTTAATTTTTCAGGTAATTTTTCATCTGGTAATTCTATAATATTAAGTTTGCAAAATTTTGATAGACGTTTACTATATTCTAGAATTGCACTTTTAAAAAAATCTTCTTTAATTTTGCCAATACAAATTATATTTATATTTAACATATTTAAATCCTTTAATTAATTTGATTTTTGTTGCTATATTTAAAATTGTAATAATTATTGTGGTCTAAAAGATGCTACTTAATAATAAAATATTTTTAATTATATAGTAACCAACTTACTAAGTTCATCCCTTTTAGCAACAGATAAACGTAGTGAATTCTCGCTATAGTTTGTAGCCATCAATTCTTCTACAACTGTTTTATATGCAAGTTCTGGAAAATTACTTTCCTTACTTAAATGTCCTAGCATAGCTTGTTTAAGCCCAGATTTTAATAGGTAACAAATAGTTTTTCCAGCAGACTCATTAGAAAGGTGACCTGTTGGGCCTGCGATTCTATTTTTTAATGGATATGGGTATTTAGAATACATTAATACCTCAGGGTCGTAATTTGCTTCTATTAAAACAAAACTGCTATCTTCAAGATTTTTAATTATGCCATTTGTCATATGACCAATATCAGTTGCAATACTTATTTTTTTATTATCTTTGCAAATGTTAAATCCGCAAGGGTTTGCAGCATCATGAGGAATTGAAAAAGGTTTAATCTTCAAATCATTAATTTCAAATTTTTCCTCAATTTTTATAAGATTAACATTTTTTTCTATTTTTTCTTTTTGTTTTGGCATTGCATCTAGAGTCTTTTGGTTTACATATACTGGCAGATTATATTTTTTAGAAAATGTTCCAAGTCCCTGTACATGGTCTGAATGTTCGTGTGTTACTAAAATACCACTTATTTTGTTAGGGTCTAGGTTTAGATTTGCTAAAGCTTGTTCTATTTTTTTACTGCTCACTCCAGCGTCTATTAAAACAAGAGTATTTTCTGTTTGAACAAGCAGGCTATTTCCACTACTTCCACTGTATAAACTATAAAAATTAAACATAGTATTTCTTCTTTCCTTATATTCATTTGCAATTTATCATAATCATTTGCAACTTATAACTTTTCAAAATTATTATAATTATTTGTGATTTTTAATTTTTCTAAAGTATCATATTTATTTGCTATTATTAAACTTTCTAAGTTATTGTATTTTTGGTTTTTTACTTAACTTTTTCAATTTAATAGCCTCTTTACTCTTTAACTCTTTCGATTTTAGCTCCAATGCTCCTAAATTTTTCCTCTATATTTTCATAACCTCTATCAATATGTTCTAGGTTATAAACTTCTGTTACTCCATTTGCAGAAACACCAGCAATTATTAAAGCTGCACCTGCTCTTAGGTCAGAAGAATATACAGGAGCACCATATAGTTTTGGAACACCTTCAAAAAATGCGGTTTTACCTTGAGCTGTTATTTTAGCACCCATTTTATTTAATTCTTCTGTATATTGGAACCTAGATTCCCAAATACTTTCATTAATAATGCTTGTACCATCTGCCATAGATAGAACAACACCCATTTGAGGTTGTAAATCTGTAGGGAAACCTGGGTATGGCAAAGTTTTAATGCTAGCTTTATTAGGTCTTTTTTTACACCATACTCTTATACTATCTCCATAGTCTTCTACATTTCCACCTATTTCTAAAATTTTGGCAGTTATTGATTCTAAGTGTTTTGTTATACAATTTTTAATTAATAGATCTCCCTTAGTTGCAACTGCGGCTAGCATAAAAGTTCCTGCTTCTATTTGGTCTGGTACAACAGAATATGTAGCATTTCCATTTAATTTTTTAACACCATTTATTTTTATAACATCTGTACCAGCACCTCTAATATCTGCTCCCATAGTATTTAAAAAGTTTGCAACATCTACTATATGAGGTTCTTTTGCAGCATTATCAATAATTGTTGTTCCTTCTGCAAGAACTGCTGCTAGCATAACATTTATTGTTGCTCCAACTGAAACAATATCCATATAAATATTGCTACCTTTTAATTTTTTTCCTTTAGCATGAATTTTTCCTTTTTCTACAGTAACATCTGCACCTAAAATTTCAAAACCTTTAATGTGTTGGTCAATAGGTCTTGCTCCAAGTTTGCATCCACCAGGCATTCCAACTTCTATTTCTCCCATTCTACTTAGCATAGCACCTATAATGTAGTATGATGCTCTAAATTTGCTTGTTAAATCTAATGGTGCTTTAGTTGTTGTAATATTTCTTGTGTCTACTGTTATTTCGTTAGGGGTATTCCAAGTAATTTTTGCCCCAAGTGCTTCTAATATTTCACAAGATAATTTAACATCACTTATATTTGGAATATTTTCTATTGTACAAACACCATCTATTAATAATGTTGCAGGTAAAATTGCAACAGCAGCGTTTTTTGCTCCACTTATATGTACTTCACCTTTTAAAGGTGTAGGTCCTGTTATAACTAGTTTTTCCAATTTTATTTCTCCTTCCAGAACTATTTTTTATCTATAGTAAGACTATGGTTTAGCCTTTCTAATTTCGTTTTTATTTTTTTAATATATCATAAAGTATATATAAATGCAAGCAGTAAAATTTATTTATTTTTTTGCTGTAATAAATCCTACATCAGTAAAGAATTCTAATAATTTAAACTTAAAAGTTATTCCGGCATTATCATTACTTTCAGAAACTAAAGCATAATCTTCAGAGCTCATATTTTCTTTTAATTCTTCCTTAGATTCATCTGGAACAACTCCAGAAGTAACATCTATAAAACATAGAGGTGGAAACATTACACACCACCAATTTTGACCTTTGGCATCTCCAATTTCGACTCTTAAAGCATCATAATAGCCTGCTGGAAAAGATATATCTCCGTAAGTTTTTGTAGGGAATTCGAAGTTTCCGATATTTATTTTTACAGAATAATCAAAACCATTTTCTTTAATAGTAGTTTCCGCAATTTTTTGAAACTCATCTTTATGGCTTTCTGCAATTTTAATAGCTTCTTCTTTACTTGTTTCGTTTGCACATAATGTATTCATATATTCAATCAATTTATCTCGTACCTTATATTTTAAATTTTGATCTTCTACAGAATCACTATTTGCAATAACATGAAGCCTAAAAACACTGTCTGAAATATCAGAAGAAACAGTTTGTGCATAGGAAAGTGCACATATACTTGTATAAATAAATAGCAAAATACTTAATATACAAATCATTTTTGTTTTGGGATTTTTAATAAAATTTATAACTTTTTTCATAAGTTACCTCCATTAAACTTTTTTTGAAAAATATTCTTTACTATAATTATTTACAATTTAGAAAATTTTATACAATGTATTTTGCTGTCGAAAAAGAAAGAAAAGTTTTATTTGAAATATTATTGACATATTTTAATTTAAATGGTAAAATTTGGAAGTAAACAAAAAAGAACATCAAAAGAAAATGCTTTCAATTGTTTTATTTGAAAGGGTGAAAAATTATGGAAAATAGTAATAATACAAAAGTATGTGCATTTTATGCAAGTGATTATCACTTCGAAATGATAAGTCTGCCATATATAGAAAAAAATATATCACAAGGCAAAAATGTCATAATATTTACGGAAAACGATTTATCAGAAACAATTAATGTATTATTATCTAGACTAACTTTAGAAGAAACTAAAAAAGCAAAAATTTTAGAAATCGACTGGAAAAATGATGATCAAGAAAAAATCCAAAATGTAAAAAATATTGAAAATGAAAATAAAGATATAATAATATTTATAAAAGGAGATAAAAAATATATAGCTAAAACAAATGAAAAATTAGATGAAATTATAAATAATGATAATTGTAATATTATTGATTGTTATAATATAGAAAGTTTAGACAATATAACAAAAGTGCAAGAAAATTATAATAGAATCCTTAATACATCAGGGCTTGTAAAAATTAGATAAGCGAAGTACCTTTTAAAATATTAGATGTATAAAATAAGCCAAAAATAAAACTTTAGATAAATGTAAAAATTTAAATAAAACCAAAAACAATTTAAAACCTTAAATAATGTACAAAATGTATAAAAATTAAATAAAGTTAAAAACAAGCTAAAACCTTAAAGAATGTACAAAAATTAAATAAACTTAAAAATAATTTAAAAACTTAAATGTACAAAATTGATATGAAACAAAAATAATCTAAAACCTTAAATGTAAAAAAATTAAAAAAATCTTAAAAATTTTTAAAGGAGTGTCCCCAAAATCCCGGTTTGCCGGGATTTTGGGGACACTCCCTTAATCCCGAAATTTAAAAAAAGCAAAAAAGCTTGCAAAAAAATGAAAAATAGTATATATAATAGAGTAAAACCAAAATAAAACAAATAAATTTTTAAGAGAGGGAGTAATATCTATGGATAAAAGATTAGAAGAAGTTAAAGCAATTTTAAAAAAATATGGTCAAGAACAATTACTTGCAAATTACGATAAGTTATATGAAAGTAAAAAGCAAAAGCTATTAGACCAAATTATGAGTATAGATTTCGATCTTATTAATTCATTATATGAAACAACAAAAAAAGAAATAAAACAAGATAAAGATGAAATAACACCAATTGAATATTTAGATAAATATAAATTAAATGAAAAATATAAATACTACGAAAATATAGGGAAAAAGGCAATTAGAGAAGGAAAGCTTGCAGCCGTAACAATGGCAGGTGGACAAGGTACAAGATTAGGTCATGATGGACCAAAAGGTACATTTGATATAGGCTTAGATTCACACAAATCTTTATTTGAATTATTAGCAGATTCATTAAAAGAAGAAGGAAAAAAATACGATGTTATAGTACCTTGGTTTATAATGACAAGTAGAGAAAACAATAAGCAAACAGTAGAATTTTTCGAAAAACATAAATTTTTTGGTTATCAAAAAGATAAAAACCTATTTTTCTTTATACAAGGTGAGCTTCCAATGATAGATACAGAAGGAAAAATATTAATAGGAGAAGATGGGTTAATTAAGCTTGCAGCAGATGGACATGGAGGAATATACGAATCTTTAGTAAAATCAAAAATGACAGAAAAGATGAGACAATTAGGTGTAGAATGGGTATTTATTGCAGGTGTAGATAACTGTTTAGCTAAAATGGTAGACCCAGTACTTATGGGAATTGCGATAGATAAGGGAGTTACAGTTGCTTGTAAGTCTGTTGTTAAAGCAAACCCAAAAGAAAAAGTAGGAGTATTTTGCAAAAGAAATGGAAGACCAAATGTTATAGAATATTCTGAAATAACAGACGAAATGGCAGAAGCAAGAGATGAAAATGGTGAACTTTTATATGGAGAATCACATATACTTTGCAATTTATTTAGTGTAGATGCAATAGAAAGAATGGGAGCAAATCCTTTGCCATACCATGTAGCTTACAAAAAAGCAAAATATTTAGATAAAGATGGAAATCTAGTAGAACCAGATTCACCAAATGCATACAAATTTGAAGCATTTTTATTTGATGCGTTTGGGGAAGTAGACGATATGGCAGTACTAAGAGTAAAAAGAGAAGAAGAATTTGCACCAGTAAAAAATGCAGATTCAGCAGGTGTAGACTGCCCTAGAACAGCTAGAGAACTATATAAAAAATTTCATAAATTAGATTAATTACCAAAGTTGCCAAGGGAGGCGGAGCTTTTTGGCAAATTTTGCAAAATTAGATAAAAAACTCCGTTCCTTACAATGCTATTAAGTTAAGAAAAATATTTGAGCTACTTTTGCAAAAATAAATCTTCTTAACTTAAATGCATTGCCGTCTGTTATGGCAACCTTATGGAAAGAAGGAGGTTAATATGGATTATTTAAAAGAATATGAAAGATGGTGTAATGGACCAGAGTTTGATGAGGAGACTAAAAAAGAATTATTGGCTATAAAAGATGACAAAAAAGAAATAGAAGATCGCTTTTATCAAGAACTAGAGTTTGGAACAGCAGGGTTAAGAGGTGTAATTGGAGCAGGTACTAATAGAATGAATAAATATACTGTAGGAAAAGCAACTCAAGGGCTTGCAAATTATATTCTATCACAAGGAACAGAAAAAATGGGTGTTGCAATTAGTTATGATTCAAGGAAAATGTCAAAAGAATTTAGTTTGCAAACAGCATTAATTTTGTGTGCTAATGGAATAAAAGCATATTTATTTGAAAACTTAAGACCAGTGCCAGAGCTTTCTTTTGCAGTAAGACAGTTAAAATGTACAGCGGGAATTATGATAACTGCAAGTCACAATCCACCAAAATATAATGGATATAAAGTATATTGGGATGACGGTTCTCAAATAGTAAGCCCTAGGGATAAAGATATTATAGCAGATGTAAGAAATGTAAAAGAGTATTCTGAGATAAAAGAAATGTCTAAAGAAGAAGCAATAAGCAAAGGATTGCTTAAATTCGTAGGCAAAGAAATGGATGATAAATATATTGAAAAGTTAAAAAGTTTAGTATTAAATCCTGAAATAGTAAAAGAAGAAGGAAAAAGTTTAAAAGTAGTTTATACACCTCTTCACGGTACAGGAAATATGATTGCTGAAAGGCTTTTAAAAGAAATAGGAATTGAAAATCTATATGTTGTACCTGAACAAAAAGACCCTGACGGAAACTTCCCAACTGTAGATTACCCAAACCCAGAAGATCCAAAAGCATTCAAACTAGCACTAGAACTTGCAAAAAAAGTAGATGCAGATGTAGTACTTGCAACAGACCCAGATGCTGATAGACTAGGGGTATTTGCAAAGAACAGTAATACTGGAAAATATATGGATTATACAGGAAATATGTCAGCACTATTAATTGCAGAATATAGAATATCACAAATGAAAGAAAAAGGAATACTTCCTGAAAATGGAATGTTAATAAAAACAATAGTTTCTTCGAACTTAGCAGATGCAATTGCTAAAAATTACAATTTAGAGTTAATAGAAGTATTAACAGGATTTAAAAATATTGGAGCTGTAATGAGAAAAGCAGAAGAAAATAAAGATAAAGAATATGTATTCGGGTTTGAAGAAAGCTATGGATGTTTAATTGGAGACTATGCAAGAGACAAAGACGGAATAGCAGCTGTCATGTCACTTTGCGAAGCGGCTTGCTACTATAAATCAAAAGGAGAAACTTTATGGGATCAAATGATTAATATCTATAACAAATATGGATATTATAAAGAAACCCAAGTTTCAATAGTAAGAGAAGGTGTGCAAGGTGCAGAAGAAATTAAAAATATGATGGAATCTACAAGAAATAAAACTATAGAAAAAATTGGAGATTACAAAGTATTAACTTTTAAAGATATTGAAAAAGATATAGAAAAGGATATGGAAACAGGAAAAATAAAGAGTACAGGACTTCCAAAGTCAAATGTTTTATATTATGAACTAGAGGAAAATAGCTGGTGTTGTGTAAGACCTTCTGGTACAGAACCAAAAATTAAGCTATATATGGGAGTTAAAGGAACAACTGATGAAGATGCAACAGAAAAATTAGAAAAATTAAAACAAGCAATGCTTGATGTGGTAACAAAGTAAATAGTTTTAAATAAAAAGAGTATAGGTGAATAGTTTCTATACTCTTTTTGCAAAAAGGTTGCCAAAATGGACCAAGCAAAATGATAACTTTTCTTAAAAATTGTTATTTTGCATCGTCCCTTTTGGCACTTAAAAAAAGTCCTTCATAAACATTGCAAGTGTACTAAAATTTATGTTCCAAAATTTATGTTTCAGAATTTATGTTCTCAAATTAGCAGACTAAGTAAGGTCAAAGTACATTTTTTAAATTTAATTTTTAAAATTATTTGATTCCCAAGCAGAAATATTTCTTTTAATAGCTCCAAATAAATTTGCTCTAACCATAGGGATTTCTTTGCTTAGAGTAAATATAAGTTGTTTCATACTCTCTCTTTTTGATGTGCCATCCATTGGGCAGACTTTATTCATAACCTCTATATTGTTTTTTCTAATAAATCTTTTTATTTCCTTTTCTGGAGTAAAAACTAAAGGTCTTATAAGAGTAATTTTAGTTCTATCCATAAAGCTTACAGGAGCAAAAGTATTTATACTTCCAGTGTATAATAGATTTAATAAAAAAGTTTCAATAACATCATCTTGATTATGACCAAGTGCAATTTTATTACATCCTTGCTCTATTGCAATTGAATTAATAATTCCTCTACGGAGATTAGCACAAAGTGAACAAGGATTTTTTTCTTGTCTTATATCAAAAACAATTTCTTTTGCATTACTTTTACCTATAAAAAGAGGAACTTCTAGGGTTTTACAAATATTTTTTAAAAAATCAGTATCAAAGTGTTCAAAACCTGGGTCAATGCTTATTGCTATAATATCGAATTTTTTTGGGTAGAAAATTTGAAGATTTTTAAATGCCTTTAGCATTGTAATGGAATCTTTTCCTCCTGATAGGCAAATTGCTATTTTGTCATTTTCTTGTATCATATTATATTCTTCTATTGCTTTACGCATGTGGCTTAATATTTTTTGCATTTTTTGTTTCCTTTCATTGTATAATTTTACTAGTGGTTATGTTTAAATATAATGTCCTTTACATTGAATGATTTCTATTTGTTCATTATTTATTTTATAAACTAATCTATTAACTTCATCAATTCTTCTACTCCAATATCCACTTAAATTATTTTTTAAAGGTTCAGGTTTTCCTAATCCGGAGTAATTATTTCTTTGAATATCATTTAGCAATAAATTAATTCGCTTTAATGTCTTTTTATCCTGTGTTTGCCAATAGCAATATTCTTCCCATGCTCTACTGGTAAATGTTAAGTTATTCATTTTCCATCTCCTTTAATTCATCCATTGTTTTTACAACTACTTTTCCTTGTTCCAATTCTTTTATTGATTCAGATAGAGCTTTCATATTACTTTCAGAATAAAAAGGGTCTATTGAAACATCAAATGGTATTCTTTTTTCACGTATAACTTTTTTTGCAAACATGTTAAAAGCTGCAGACATTGTTATTCCTAGTTCATTACATATTTGTTCCATTTGTTTTTTAGTTGATTCATCTATTCTAAAATTAATTAATGTTTGAGCCATAGTTTATCACCTCTTTCGATATTATTTTAGCATAAAACGGAAATAAAGTCAAGACAATATATATATAATGTAAATATAAAAATATCTAATAATAATATAATATCTTTATTATAATAATATTATTTACAAATAAAAGTGAGATTATTCTTAATATTTTTTATGCTGTAATATTGAAAAATTGTAGTTTTATAAAATTCTAATAAAAAAGTCATACAAAATATTATATCTCAACATTTGTATGACTTCTTATATATGGTGTGCCTAGGCGGACTCGAACCACCATCGGTCGCTTAGGAGGCGACTGCTCTATCCTGCTGAGCTATAAGCACATAAATAATCTACTACATATATTACAACATTTTAGCATTTTTGTCAATTAAGCATTTTTCGAATTTTATGTAAAACTTGCCAAAAATTTAAAAATATGTTAATATTATATAGTCACTTATAAAAAGTATAAAAAAATAATTGCTTAAAATCTTAAATAATTAAGCATACAAAAAATAAAATTAAGTAAAAAGTAAAGTAAAATAAATTCAAAAATAAAGTAAAAAATAAGATAAATTCAAAAAAATAAATAAAAAGTAAAAAATAAAAATAAATTCAACAAACAAAATAAAAACTAAAAAATAAAATGAATTCAAAAACAAAATGAAAATAAAATAACAATATAAAAATAAAAAGGAAAAAACAATGCAAGAAAAAGAAAAATTTATGAAAAAAGCTTTGCAAGAAGCAAAAAAAGCATATAATAAACTAGAAGTGCCAGTAGGCTGTATAATAGTAAAAAACGGTGAAATAATAGCAAAAGCCCACAATTTAAAAGAAACAAAATACGACACAACAAAGCATGCAGAAATTTTAGCAATACAAAAAGCAAGCAAAAAACTGCAATCTTGGAGACTTATAGATTGTGAAATGTATGTAACACTTGAACCTTGCCCAATGTGTGCAGGAGCAATAATAAACTCAAGAATAAAAAAAATATATTATGGTGCAAAAGATGAAAAAACAGGAGCCGTAGGTTCAGTTTTAAATTTACTAGAAGACTATACATTTAACCACAAAGTAGAAGTAGAAAGTGGCATTTTAGAAAACGAATGCCAAGCAATATTAAAAAATTTTTTTAAAGAACTGAGAAAACTAAAAAAATAAAATGTTTCATTTTAAGACAGTCCCAAATTGAAACAAAAATGAAAAAAATAAAAATGTTGCAAACAGTAACAGTACCCAAAAGAGACAAGAATAAAAACTAGATTCAATTTTATAACTATATGTATTTTCAAGCCAAGCGAAAAGAAAGGAAAGTATATTTTATGATAGAAAAAATAAGAAAAATAACAAGCAAAAAGCAATTTCATATAATAGTTATAATTTTAATAATACTAATTCTATTATTTTTTCTTGCATTCACAATACTAAGATATAATGTAGAAGGCGAAAAAAATATGTCTTTTACATTAACAAAAATATCAGTAATAAGCCAATCTTTAGGAGATGACAAACAAGTCGAAGGAATGAGATGGGCATTTGATGTAAATGAAACAAATGATATATACATTTACATAGAAAAAAATCCAGACTATGAAAAAGAAGAACTAATAAAATCAATATCAATAGAATCATTAAGTGTTGAAAATGCACCGCTAAAAGGTGAAACAAAATTTTACAAGCCAGAGGCACAAGATGTAAATTTGATGTTTAAAAATAGCGAGGAAAATGAAATTAGCAATTTAGAATATACAGGAGACATAGAATCAGACATTAAAAACCTAAAAATTTCAAACCAAGGAGGGTTAGTTACTTTTAGATATTCAATAAACAACATAGCAGAATATACATCAAATGAAGATGAACAAGTAGAACATCAGCAATTACTAAGCAAAGCGGGAGTACAGTTTGAAAATATAAAAAGTGTAATAAAATTCAAATTAAAAATAAACCTTGAATCAGGAAAATCATTTCAATCAGAAATAGCACTTACACTTCCACTAGAAGAAGTAATAGAGCAAGGCGTAGCATCTAAAGAATTTACAGATATGAGTACATATATATTTAAAAGAGTGAATAATTAAGTTGCACAAAAAGTTTCTCCATTTTTGTGCCAAAGTTGTAAGCTTGGGCATATAGTTTAAAATAACACCTTGCAAGCTTCTCTATAGTTTTAAAAACATAAATAGTAAATGGCACAAAAAAATGGGGAAACTTTTTAACCACACCTATTGCAAAAAAACAAAATACAGTATATAATACTAATGGTTGTAGATTTAATCTCTGTATAGAGAGCATTCCAATAAAAAACTATGAACCTTGTCAGGTCCGGAAGGAAGCAGCAATAAGTAGACCTTTTTATGTGGAATACTCTCTATAGAGAGATTAAATATCGGCCATTTTTTAAATATATAAAGGATGTGATAATATGGGGTACACAGCTCTTTATAGAAAATTCAGACCAATGACATTCTCAGAAATGGTTGGACAAGAACACATAACAAGAACATTAAAAAATCAAATAATACAAAACAGAGTAGGACATGCATATTTATTCAATGGAGGAAGAGGAACAGGAAAAACATCATCTGCTAAAATCTTAGCAAGAGCAATAAATTGTTTAAATCCAAAGGATGGAGAGCCTTGTAACGAATGTGAAATATGTAGAGCCGCAATTAATGGATCACTTACAGACATAGTAGAAATGGATGCAGCATCAAACAACAGTGTAGAAGATATTAGAGGAATAAGAGAAGAAGTAAACTTCTTACCAACAAAAGCAAAATATAGGGTATATATAATAGATGAAGTTCATATGCTATCTCCAGGGGCATTTAATGCTTTGCTAAAAACATTAGAAGAGCCACCAGAACATGTAAAATTCATATTAGCAACAACAGAACCACAAAGACTACCTGCAACAATTTTATCAAGATGTCAAAGATTTGATTTTAAAAGAATACAAAACGATAATATTAAAAAAAGGCTAAAAATTGTATGTAATGAAAGTAAAATAGAAGTCACTGAAGGAGCATTAGATATTATAGCAGTCCTAGCAGAAGGAGCCATGAGAGATGCTTTATCTATATTAGAAAGATGTATTCAAGATGGTGAAAACAAAATAGATGAAGACAAAATAAAAGACCTAGTTGGAATTCCAAAATTAGAAGTTGTAGAAGGAATTATAAATGCAATATTAGAATATAATATAGATGGAGCAATAAATGCTACAAATGAGATACTAAATCAAGGAAAAGATATAGATAATTTCTTATGGGAAATGATAAAATATGTAAAAGACTTATTAATATATAAATCTTGCAAAAAGCTTGATTTATATACAGAAGCGGAACTTAAAAAAATAGAAGAAAATTCTGCAAAAGTAGAAACAGAAAGACTTGTAAAACTAATATATGATTTATCAGAATTGCAAAATAATATGAAATGGTCAAGCCAAAAAACAATTCTATTTCAAGCTGGAATGATAAAACTATGCTATAAAGGAATAAAAGAAGATGACACAATAGAAGAAAGACTAGAAAAAATAGAAAAAGCATTAAAAGAAGGAATAAATATAAACCTAAATAATAATATAGTAAATACATCAGAAAATAAAACAGGAAGCTTAAAACAAGCAGGAAATAGCCCAATATATAGGGAAATAAGAGATACAAATATAAATAATACTAATATTACAAATAATAATATAAATAATACAAATATAACTCAAAACACTAGGAAAATAACCGAAAAAGCATCAGGTTTTGTAGGAACAGGTAAAATAGAAAATGATTGGCCAAAAATTGTAAAAGACCTAAAACAAAATGGCAAAATAGTATTATTCACAAATTTAATGAACACAAAAGCAGTAGAACTAAATGATATGACAGTCGCAATACAATTCCCAAATGGAATGACACCATTTTGCAGGACAATACTAGATAAGCAAGAAAATATTAGGGAATTAACAAAACTTGTATCTATTTCATGTGGCAAAGAAATGCAAATTAAATATATGGACACATCTTCAAACATAAATCCAGAAAAAAGTTTAGAAGATGATATAAGAAAAATTGCAAATAATTCAGACATCCCACTTGATATTATTGAATAAAATTCAAGAATTAAAAATAAAATTACTTTGATTAAAAAAATAAAATAAAAAAAGAAATTAAAAAATATACTATTTTAAATTATAGGAAACATAATTTTTTATAAAATGATTTGCAATTCTTGTAGTTTAAAAATGTTTGAAAATTAAAATAAAAAATAAGGAGGAATTAAAAAATGGCAAAAAGAGGAGGATTCCCAGGAGGAATGGGAGGATTTGGCGGAATGAATATAGGAAACTTAATGAAAGAAGCAAAAAAAATGCAACAAGATATGGAAAAATCACAAGAGGAACTAGCACAAAAAGAATTTGAAGCAACAGCAGGTGGTGGAGCAATAAGTGTAAAAGTATCTGGGCAAAAAATAATAAAAGAAATAAAAATACAAAAAGATGTAGTAGACCCAGATGATGTAGAAATGCTAGAAGATTTAATATTAACTTGTATTAATGAAGCTCTAAGGAAAGTGGATGAAGCACAATCAGCACAACTTGGAAAATTTAATATACCAGGGCTTATGTAGAATATAAAAAATACAAATTGTAAGAAATTTATTTCTTTTAATAGTTTGTACATTTGCATTCTGTAGAAAAAATGCAAATTATAAAAAGACTAGATTATACTAAATTAAAATTGCAAGAGGACTAGAAAGGAAAGTAATAAAAAATGTCACTATATTCGCCATCAATAGAAAAACTAATAGAAAGTTTTGAAAAGTTGCCTAGTATTGGCCATAAAACAGCTGCTAGGCTAGCTTTTTATATGCTAAACTGTTCAAAAGAAGAAACAGAGGAATTTGTAAACTCTATAATAGAAGCAAAGAAAAATTTAAAATACTGTAGCAAATGTTTTAATATATCAGACACAGACCCTTGCCCAATATGCTCAAGCCCTAAAAGAGACCAATCTATAATATGTGTAGTAGAAGATGTAAGAGACATAATAGCAATGGAAAAAACTCATGAATTTAAAGGGGTATACCACGTGTTACATGGTTCAATTTCACCAATGAATGGAGTAGGCCCTGATGATATAAAAATTAAAGAGTTATTATCTAGGCTTATGGATGGGCAAGTAAAAGAAGTTATACTTGCAACTAACCCTAGAGTTGAAGGGGAAGCAACAGCCATGTATCTTTCAAAACTTATAAAGCCACTTGGAGTTAAGGTAACTAGAATAGCTCACGGAATTCCTGTTGGTGGGGATTTGGAATATACAGATGAAGTTACATTGACAAAAGCTTTAGAGGGAAGAAGGGAAATGTAGATAATTTTGAATAATAAATTTTTATAAATTTGAATTATAGCACTCAAGTTAGGAAATTGATTTCATAACTTGGGTACTTTTTTTGTAAAAAAATATTAATAAAAATAAAATTAATAATATATAGAAATTTTTGTATAAATAGTAGTACCAAAGATGTTTAGAAATTTTGTATTTATAGTGGAATATTTAAGACTAAGAAGGGACATTAAAAAATAAGAGAATAAATTAGAAAAAATTGTTAATAATATAAATAAAGTAAGAGAACAAGAATAAGTATAAATTTGTAATCTAAGAAAATAAAATATAAATATGAATAATTAGAGAATTCTAATTTAATAAATTATATAAGAATATAATTAATCTAAAAAATTAATGATATTTTAAATATATATTAATCTATAGCATTTTCAAGGAAAAAAGTCAATATATGGGGAATATAAAAGCACAAATAAAAATTAGAATTTTAATAACTTAAATAGAAGGAAATGCTTGAAATATCAATTAATTATAATGATACAAAATTTAATTAATTTTTTAGCTTAATTATAAAAATAAGAAAGAAAAGCATACATTTATAATAAAACAAAATTCATTTAAAATGATAAAAAATTATAGACAAAAAGTTTAGAATGTGATATTAAAAAAAAAAATAATAAAAAGAAAAGGAAGGAAACAAATGTTAAAAGAAAAGAAAAAATTAAGAAAAAACAAAGAAAAATTAATCAAAGTAAAAAAAATTAAAACAAGAGGAATAACACTCATTGCACTTGTAATAACAATCGCACTAAATAGCTCGTACCTCGCTATGGACCGAATGAATAAATTTGAAAAAATATAGAATCTCTTGTATAATA
>CALXCJ010000032.1 GCA_944386775.1 uncultured Clostridia bacterium | reverse complement strand
ATCTAGCAACAGAAATGACGAATTACAATGTAACTGAAAAAGATATGTATGGTGAAGAAAGTATAACTGATGAGCATGTGGATAATAATTTGAGTGTAAGAAATATGTTAAATAAAAGAGGAATAAAACCAGAAAATTTAAAACCAGCAGAAGATTTAAAGAAATTAGAAAGAAGAGTAAAATCAGAAAATAAGAAAATAGCTGATAGCGATAAATTGCCTAAAAATGGAGCAAATTAAATTGAAATATTTACTAAAATATGCTAATATATAAATATATTCTTTTGAAAATTCCTGTTCTAATTTAAGAGCAGTTTAAATAAATGCAACTAGTAAGTTAATTAGAAAGCCAATTAGCAAGGAGGAAAATGATGGAAACTATTATTCTAAAAATTGTCGCATGTATATGCATAGCAATTGTAGCAGGGATCATAGCTTGGCGGGATGAAGAAGATGCGGCAGTTGCACTTTTATTACTTGGACTAGTTGTGATTTTTGTTCCATGGGATAAAGTAATTGAATTACTACAAAACTAGAGGTCGCAATTTGCGACCTCTAAAACATTTTACAACTCAATTTTAGGCTCATACCTCTCTAGCCACATATTCACTTGGCAAAGGTATGCCATAAGCTGTGGTCCAGTCATAAGCTGCCCAAACCAAGGCCTTTTAAAAGAAGTACCATTACTTTCCAAAATCTCTAAAATATAATCTCTATTTAGCAAATTATTTATAGGAGCCTCTTTATCCTTCATAATATCAGAAAGCATACCCTTAACTGCAGTCAAATAAGTAGGATTATGAGTTTTAGGATAAGGAGATTTTTTCCTATCCACAATTTCTTCAGGAAGAAAATCCCTGCAAATATATCTAAGCAATCCTTTTTCTCTTCCATTTAAAGCTTTAAGCTCCCAAGGAATATTCCAAACATATTGAGCAAGCCTATAATCGCAGAAAGGAACCCTTATTTCAAAACCATTATACATAGCCATTCTGTCAGACCTATCTAATAATGTTTGCATAAACCAATTTAAAGTTAGATGTGAAATTTTTCTTTTTTCAGCAGTTTCCTTAGAATCAGACTCTAAAATCTCTACTTCACTTAAACTTTCATTATATCTAAAATCAATATATTCTTTTAAATTAACTTTTTCAGAAATTGCAGGATTTAATAAATTTTGTCTTTCTAGTATTGCAATAGACCAAGGGAAAGTTCCGCTATTTAGTGCATCTTCACGGAAAAACCAAGGATAACCTCCAAAAATTTCATCAGCACATTCACCAGTTAAGCTAACAGTCATTTCTTTTTTTACATTTTTACAAAATAGTAATAGGGAAGAGTCAACATCAGCCATACCAGGCATATCACGTGCTATCATAGCATCTTCTAAATATGATGCAAGCTCAGGGGTGTCGATTACTATAGGGTGATGGTTACTTTTAAGTAAATTTTTCATAATATCAATATAAAACCCATCAGAATTTGGCTGAAAATCACTTTTTACGAAGTTTTTATCATTATCCACATAATCAATCGAATAAGTGTCTAAAGGCCCACGTCCTTGCTTTTTAAAATAGTCAGATGCAAATTTTGTAATAATACTTGAATCTAATCCTCCAGATAAAAAAGTACATAAAGGAACATCTGAAACTAATTGCCTTGTTATAGAATCTTCTAGTAAATCATAAACATTTTTGCAGGTTTTATCAAAGTCATCTGTATGTTTTTTAGATTCTAACTTCCAATATCTATTAGTATGAAATCCAGATTCATTAAATACAGCAAAATGTGCAGGTTTTATCTCGAAGATATCTTTAAATACTGTAGTTCCAGGAGTATGACTTGGACCTATTCCAAATAATTCTGAAATCCCTTGTTTATCTAAAACTTTTTGAACTTGAGGGTGCTCAAAAATAGCTTTTAATTCAGATGCAAAAATTATTTGGTTATTTTTAATTGTATAAAATAAAGGTTTGACACCAAAGTGATCACGTGCCATAAAAAGCTCTTTCTTTTTATCATTCCAAATACTAAATGCAAATATTCCATTTAAATGATTTACAACATCATTTCCATAATGTATATAGCTTTTTAATAAAACTTCTGTATCACTATGGCCCTGAAATGTAAAGCCATTTTGAGTTAAAACATCTCTTAATTCTTTAGTATTATATATTTGCCCATTATAGCAAATTACATATTTGCCAAAAGAATATTCTTCAATCATAGGTTGTTTTCCTCCGGCTTGGGTCAATTACAATTAATCTTTTGTGTCCCATTGCAATATTATCATCTATGTAATATCCTTCTTCATCAGGTCCTCGTTTTGAAAGAACATCATTCATTTTTTTTATTAGGACTTTTGAATCTTGAAAGTTATCTTTAAAACTTGCAAAACCAACAAAACCACACACTATAAGATCACTCCAATCTATTATATAGAAAAATTTATAATTATCTATATAGTATATGCAAGTATTAAGGTAAATGTACAATTTTAAAAAAAATTGGGAAACTTTTAAATTCGATACATTGTTTTTAAAAAATTATTGTGCTAAAATAAAAACAATTAATATATGTAAAAGGATTGATAAAAATGGTTAAAAATTTAATAAAACATCTACTACTTATAACAAAACATAGGTGGGTAGTATTTAAATTATGTTGCAAAGCAGGAATTCCATTAAGGGGTTTATTGCATGACTTGTCTAAATATTCTATCACTGAACTAAAAGAAAGCATAAAATATTACCAAGGAAGCCATTCTCCAATAATCGAAGCAAAAAAAGATAAAGGATACTCTGAAGCTTGGCTACACCATAAAGGAAGAAACAAACATCATTCAGAATACTGGTATGATGCAGGCGTACCTGAACCAACACCAATTATGCCATATAAATATACAGTCGAAATGCTTTGCGATAAATTAGCTGCTGGAATAATATATCAAGGTAAAAATTGGACTAAAGATTATCAATTAAAATATTGGATGAAAGAAAAAGAAACTATAAAAATGAATGATAAACTAAAAGATTTATGTACTGAATTCTTTACCGAAGTGAGCAAAGAAGGGATAGACGCGGTATTAAAAAAAGAAAAATTGCAAGAATTATATAAAAAATACACTATATAAATAAAGCTTTAAAGGACTTATGTCCATTATCTATGATAATGGATAATGTTCTATAGTTTCTTTATCTTTATAAATATTACAATCATTTTAAAATTTTATATAAATAAAACCTCAGAGGGCTACTCTTGCATTTAAAAATTACGGCTTTGAATTGCAACAATGGTATAAAAAAAGGGGAAATTTTTTTAATTCCAACATGTTGACAAAATCAAAAAATACTTGTATAATTTTATAGTGATATTAAAGTGAAAAAAAGAATAGATATACACATATCTAAATGAGGAGGGATAAAAATGGCACAACCAAAAAGAAGATGGTCAAAAGCAAGAACACATTCAAAAAGATCAACTTGGAAAAAAGAAGAACCAAAATTTGCTACATGCCCACACTGTCATGAACCAGTAATGCCACATAGAGTATGCTCAAACTGCGGATATTATGATGGAAAACAAGTAGTAGTAAAAAAAGAAACTGAAAATGCTTAAATTAATGTAGAAGTAGTACTTAAAAAAAGTACTATTTTTTGCTTTTAAAGTATAAAATTTGCTTATAATAAACAAGATAAATAATACTTTAAGATTTTTGCAACAATTTTTATATTATATAGTATCAAAATTTAGTCATTGCTCAGAATAAATTTAATTTATTGATTTATTTAATGTAGTTAAAGTCTAATTTTCTATAAAACCATTATAATAGATTTTAGCCTACAAACAAGTTTAGATATAATGGCAACAAAACTTGACAAAAAATAATAAAAAATTTCAAAAAAATCTATACAATTAAAAAATATTGTGATATTATATACGTATAAAAATTACAAAAGAAAGAGAGGATACACATATGTTTGAAAGATTTTTAAAAAGAGCAAACTGGACTGACATTGTAATATCTATTGTATTCTTATTTTTAGGAATTCTATTAATGGTAAAACCAAATGAAATGCTTGCTGTAATTTCAATATTGATAGGATCAATATTTATCATAATAGGATTTTTAAAAATCGTAGACTACTTTACATCAAAAGATAAAGAAGACTATTTACTTACAATGGCACTTATCTCTGTAATATTTGGTGTAATAGTTCTATTTTGTTCAGATGTAATAGCAGGTGTGTTTAGAATAATACTTGGTATATGGATAATCGCAGCAGGACTAAAAGATTTTCAAACAGCACTTGTATGGAAAGATACAAAATCAGGATTCTGGACTCTTACAGTAGTATTAGCAATGTTAATGATTATTGCAGGTATAACTATACTAGTAAGTAGTACATTAGCACTAAAAATTGTTGGTGCAATAATACTATTATATGCAATATTTGATATTATAACAAGAGCAATATTCATTAAAAAAATTAAAAATTATTTAGACTAATTTTATAATACTGATTTAATTATCTATGTAAAAATATTAAAATACTTAAGGTAAACTAAAAAATAATAAGGTAAAATTTATTACCTTATTATTTTTTTAAATTTCCCTGTTTTACAGAGGAGATTAAGAGAATTTTTATTCAAAAATTTTTTCTTAAGGATATAGTACTATTACGCCCAATCATTTGTGTCTGGTGGAAGATCAGGTTTAGTTTTTTTCCATGCAGTTAAAAAATCTGTATTTGGATGACATTTCATGTACTCTAATGCTTTAGAGAAATGCATTAAAAGATCTGCAGATATTATTGATGGAAAAAAACCTAATGCTAGAATGCGTATTATATCCATGAAGTCAAGATTAATACCACAGATAAGTAAAACCGCTATAGCAACCAATGAGACCCAACAAAAAACTAAAATGAACCGCACCTCTGTAATTACTTTTTTAAACATAATACTTTCCTCCTCGTATAAAGATACTCCTCACTCATTTTTGAGCTATTAAAAGTTGGTAATATACATGTTATTATGATAAATGTATTTTGTAAACATATTATTCAAAAATTCTTAAAACCAACCTATTGACTTTTTGAATAATTATTCATAAAATAGAAGAAAATAAAAAAGAAAGGGTGAATTTTAAAAATTTGTACGATGTTATAATAATAGGAGCTGGACCTGCAGGAGTATCAGCAAGTTTATACACAAAAAGGGCAAATAAAAAAACATTAATAATTCATAAAAACGAATCCAACCTGCAATATGCAAAAAGAATAGAAAATTTCTATGGCTTTGAAAACGGAGTTTCAGGAAAAGACTTATATGAAATTGGAATAAAGCAAGCAATTAACTTAGGCATAGACGTAAAAGAAGAAGAACTACTAAAAATAACTCAAGAAGAAAATAATACATTTAAAGTTACAACAACACATAATGAATATATTTCCAAAACAGTTATAATTGCAATAGGAACAAAAAAAGCTAAAGCAAAAATCAATGGAATACAAGATTTTGAAGGAAGAGGAATTAGCTATTGTGCTATATGTGATGGCTTTTTCTACAAAAATAAAAATGTAGCAGTACTTGGAAGTGGCAATTATGCTTTATCTGAAACAAATGATTTATTAAATATTGCAAACAAAATAACAATACTAACAAATGGGGAAGAGGCACCAGAATTTAGAGCTGAAAATGTTGATATTATAACAAAACCAATTGAAGAAATAAAAGGTCAAAATAAGGTAGAAGAAGTAATTTTTAAAGACAAAACAAACCTTAAAACAGAAGGAATATTTATTGCCCAAGGCACAGCGGGAAGTACAGAAATAGCAAAAAAATTAGGCTTATTACTAAATTCAGACAAAATTGTTGTAAACCAAAAGATGGAAACAAATATCAAAGGTATCTATGCATGTGGAGATTGTACAGGTGGCTTGCTTCAAGTCTCAAAGGCTGTATATGAAGGTACAATTGCAGGATTGCAAGTTATAAATTTTTTGAAAGATGAATAAAATATTATTCAAAGAAATTCAAAGATTAAAATATTAAAAGATTAAAGTATTAAAATAATAAAAAAATGTTGAAACAAAATCTTTAAAATAAAATTATTAAAACAAAATTAAAAATGAAATTATTAAAATAAAATTAAAAATAAAATTATTAAAATAAAATTATTAAAACAAAATCAAAAATAAAATTTTAATGAAATTATAAAACAAAATAAAAAAAGATTTTAAACTAAATTAATAAAATTTAAGGAGGAATAAATATGAGTGTTTTAAAATTAGAAAGTAAAAATTTTGAAAGTGAAGTTTTAAATTCAGAAAATGTTGTATTAGTAGATTTTTATGCTGACTGGTGTGGACCTTGCAAGATGATGTCTCCTGTAATAGAAAGTATTGCAGAAGAATTAGGCGAAAAAGTAAAAGTTGGAAAAGTAAATGTAGATGAAAATCAAGACTTAGCCATAAAATACAATGTAATGAGTATACCAACAATGATAATATTTAAAAACGGAATGGCAATGAAATCTTTTATAGGTGTTACTGATAAAAATGATATATTAAAAGAATTGAATTAAAAATAGATCAAATCAAAAGCTAGTTACAGTTCAGTAATAAAATATTTATTATTAATAAAATGCTTTTAAAAACATTTTTATAAAAAATGAGACTTCACATATATTGAATCAATCAATAATTGAAGTTCTTACTGAATCGTAACAAAAGCTCAATTTAACTAAACTTATAATATTATTCATATTAGAAAACTTTAAAGTAAGGAGGCAACAAAATCAAATGAAAAATGCAGAAGAATGGGATTTAACAGACATTTTTAAAACAGAAAAAGATTATGAAACCTGCAAAAACAATATAGAAAATAAATTATCAGAAATTACTAAATTTGAAGGAATATTATGCGAAAATTCTGATAATCTATATAATTGCTATTCTATATATGAAGAATTATTAAAACAATTTGAAAAATTATATTCATATGGAATGTTTAAATACCACCTAAATATGGCAAACCAAGAAGGCATAAAAAAATTCAAGGAAGTAGAAGAAATATCTACAAAAATAAGCACAAAAACTTCCTTTATAATTCCTGAAATATCATATGCAGATGAAAACAAAATAAAAGAATTTTTAAAAGAAGAAAAATTAGAAAAATATAAAAGAGAAATAACCGAAATATTAGAAAAAAGCAAACATATATTAACAAAGCAAGAAGAAAGCATACTTGCAAATTATCAAGAAATATTTTCAGCACCAGAAAATATTTTCGACATATTAACAAATGCAGAATTTACATTTGGAAAAATAAAACTAGAAGATGGCAAAGAAGAACTAATTACAGATGCAACATACACAAACTACTTAAAAGATAAAAACGTCAATATAAGAAAACAAGCTTTTTTACTAATGTATAAAAAATATAGTGAATTTATAAACACAATATCAGAAATTTACTTATCAAATGTCAAAAAAACTTGTATAACATCAAAATTAAGAAACTATTCATCTTCTTTAGAAAAAGCTGTTATAAATGATGATGCAACATTAAAAGTATATAATGCTTTAATGCAAGGTGTTAATGAAAGCTTAAAATTTAATCATAAATTTATTTCATTAAAAAAGAAACTACTAAAAAAAGAAGATTTTCATATGTATGACTTATATGTAAATCCATTTGAAGTAGAAAAAGATGAAATAACATATGATGATGCTAAAAATGAAGTATTAGAAGCACTAGAAATATTAGGTGATGAATACACCAAAAAACTTCAAGAAGCATTTAGCCATAACTGGATAGATGTTTATGAAAAACCAAACAAAAGAAGTGGAGCATATAGTTCTGGAGTATATGGAGTACATCCATTTGTACTTATGAGTTTTACAAATAGTAAAAGAGATGTAAGTACTATAGCACACGAATTAGGTCATAGCATGCATTCATATTATTCAAATTCAAACCAAAACATTTTAGATGCAAATTATACCATAATGTGTGCAGAAGTTGCCTCAACTGTTAATGAAATTCTACTTAGTAGTTACCTGGCAAACAAAGAAAAAGATCCTACAAAAAAAGCAGAAATAATATATGAACTATTAGAAATGATTAGAGCAACTTTCTATAGACAATCAATGTTTGCAGAATTTGAAAAAGAAGTACATGAAAAAATAGAAAATGGAACAATACTATCTTCAGAAGATCTTAATAAAATCTATTATGAATTAAATCAAAAATATTTTGGAAATGAAATAATAATAGATAAAGAAATACAATATGAATGGGCAAGAATTCCACATTTTTATACAGATTTCTATGTATACAAATATGCAACTCGGCATTTCTTGTGCAATATGTATAGCATCTAAAATATTATCAAAAGAAGAAGGATATACTGAAAAATATATAAATATGCTTAAGATGGGATGTACTAAAAAATCAGTTGATTTATTAAAAATGTGTGATGTTGATTTAGAAAACCCAGATACTTATAGAAAAACAGCTTCATTTTTTAATAATAAAATAGAAGAATTAAAAAAATTATTATAAAAATACAGTATAATTAATTAGTTAATTGAAAGGATTTCTATGGAAAGAAAAAATAATGTACTAAAAAATATAAAAAAACATACAGAAAAAAACGAAGTATCAAACTTAAAAAATAACTCAAATCAAGATAAAAAAAGAGTATTCAAAATAAATGGAATAAGTATATGGAGTATATTAGCATATTTTATTATATACAGTATACTTGGATATATAATTGAAACATTATACGGTATTTGCACTAAAGGAGTATGGGAAAGTAGGCAAAGCTTTCTATATGGTCCATTTTGTGGAATATATGGATTAGGCGCAATTATTATGATAATATTCTTATACAAATATCAAAAAAAATACAATGTATTATTTTTTGGTGGGTTTATTTTAGGCTCAATAATAGAATACATTGTAAGCTGGTTTGGTGAAATGATTTTAGGAGTAAAATGGTGGGACTATTCTGGAATGCCACTAAATTTAAATGGAAGAATCTGCGTATATTTTTCTATTTTCTGGGGATTTCTAGGAATATATCTTATAGCTTCATTAAATCCTAAAATAGACAAATTAATTAATTGGACTAAGAAAAAAATTAAATCAGCTAAACTTTTAAAAACTATAACAATTACTATAATATTGCTACTATTAATAGATTGTATTGCAACAGGATTTGCAATAAGTTTCTTTAAAATAAGGATAATTGTAGAAAATGATATAGATATAAAAAATAGAAATGAAGTCATAAAAGCATATGATTCAATATATGGAAACGAAAAACTATCTGAATTTATATACAAATTTTGGGGAGACAAAAAAATGATACGCACTTTTCCAAATTTGAAAGTAATAGATAAAAATAATAATATAATATATTTTAGTGACCTTATAGACGTTCAACCCTACTATCTAAAAGTAGTTGATAAAAATAATGTAAACAGCAATGAGGAAGTAGTAGATCAAATTAAGGGAGAATAAATCAATAGTGAACTTTAGGAATGTTTATACTTAAAATTCATAAGGTTCACTATTAATTTATTTTATTTATTTTTTCAATTATTTTTTTAAAATATAAAATTTATCCTTCATTTGCAAGTGGATTATGCTCCACTGCATCTCTTACTTGACTATTTTCTACATGTGTATATATTTCAGTAGTAGAAATACTTTTATGACCTAAAAGTACTTGCAAAGCTCTTATATCTACATTTCCATATTGGTACATTAATGTAGCCGCTGTATGCCTTAATTTGTGTACAGAATATTTTGAAGTATCTAAACCTGCTACTTTTAATTCTTTATCTACAATATATTGAACAGTTCTTTTACTAATTCTTTCACGTCTTTCACTTAAAAATAGTGCTTTGTTTGATTGTAATCTATCAATTTTAACACCTTCTTTAGGCCTTACTTGTAAATATTCTCCTATTGCCTTTAAACATGCTTTATTAAGATATATTGTCCTTTCTTTATTTCCTTTACCTATTACATTCATTTTGGCTTCACTAAAATCTATATCTTGAATATTTATTCCAACTAGCTCAGAAAGTCTTAAGCCACAATTTAAAAACAATGTTATTATAGCATAATCTCTTTGATAATTTCTATTATCTTCATTTTCTGTAACATTTAACAATTTTCTACTTTCTTCTAAATTAAGATATTTTGGAAGCCTTTTATCAAGCTTTGGAGTTTCTAAGTCTTGTGCTGGATTTATTTCTATTAGATGTGCTTTTTGACTTAGGTAATTAAAAAATATTCTTATTGTAGATGCCTTTCTAGCTCTAGTAGAAGGCTTGCTTTTTAGCTCTATTGCCATATAACTTAAAAATGCATGAATATCATCTAATTTTATCTTTTTTATAGTATCTAGTTTTAAATCATTTATTTCAATTTTTGCAAAGTCTTGCTCTTTTGTAAGATTAAAATGTATCTTTATAAACTTTAAGAACATTGATAAATCATAGTTATATTCTTTTATACTGTTTGGCGATTTATTTAATATAGTCATACTATAGTCTAAAAATGAATTAACAAAATCTGGGTTATTTTCTCTTGTTATCATATGTTTTACTCTCCTTTTTTGTATGGATAATATTTTTATATCATTAATTTTAAAAAAAGGGAAGAGGTAACAAGAATTTTTTTACTTTATAATATATATGTGTTACAATTCACACAATCAAATTTGAAAAAAATGTTAAAATATGCTAAAATATAAGTATAGATTGTAAAAAAAGCAAAATAAACGAAAGTTTATGACGCAAAGCCATAGGTCTAAAAGCATTTATGCTTATGATAGCTAGGCTACTACAAATGAAAAGGGGGAATTAAAATGAAAGTTAAAAAAATATTGAAAATAATAGGAATTATAATAGTAATTTTAATTATACTTTTATTAATTCACACCATTAGAAATTTTATAATTATTACAGATCTACAAAATAAAATTTCACAATATTCTAATAGCAATAATTATTATACAAAATCAATTGCAACAGAAAACAACGGAACTGTTATAACAATGGAATACTACAAAAAAGATAATAAGCAAGTAGTTTTCTTAGAAAGAAACTTAAATGGAGAAATAAACAAAATATCAATGTATGATAATGGAGAAAAAACGGATACTTATGCAGAAACCAAAGATTCAAAAATTGCACAACTAGATAGTGGAACAATTATCTCTATTAATATTTATAATCAGCTAGAAACAGATAATAATTGGCAAACATTTCTTGGAAGTATATTTACTAAAATAAAATCAACAAATTATAATGGAAAAGAATGCTATATTGTAAAAGGATTTTTATCTTCAAATTCATTAAACTTTGAAAATGCAGAAACATACATAGAAAAAGATACAGGACTATTTGTAAAAAACATATCTGAAGATATAACTACAGAAAGAGAATATGAATTTGACAATGTAGAAGATACAATATTTACAGAACCTGATTTAAGTCAATATACTATACAAGAAAATGGTTAAAACTTTAAAAGAAAATAGTTAAAACTATAAAAATAATAAGTCTGAAAACTAAAAAATATTTACATTTTGAAATTGGAATGTAATATAAAATTCGAAAAGTATATTGATTATTATAAAAAAGAAAATTAGAGTTTAGGCTCTAATTTTTTAATTTGCATTGCAATTTTTAATTATCTTTTTTTCAAAAATTGTTTTTCAAATATTATTGACATATATGTAATAATATTATATAATACGAACAACAGTTTTTTTGCATTAATAAATATAATATTATGGAAAAAAAGATATAGTAAGAACTAAATTTTATATAAAGGAAATGTGATGCAATAAATAAACTGTTAAAATAATAATTAAATTAATTTTTTATTATATATTAAAAATAAATAGGGGAGGATTTTTATGAAAAAGAAAATTTTAATTATATTACTTGTAATCATAGTAATAGCACTAATAGGAATAGGATATTTTGTCTTTACAGATATGCAACAAGAAAATATGTTAAAAACAGAATTATCTGAATTAGATCAATTAGTAAATGCAGAAAATATTGATATGGATGCAATAAATAATAGACTAGATAGAATTGTAACTAACGGAGATTATGCGATTGTGGAAGATGCCTTTAAAACATATTTAAAAGAAGATTTTGAAAATAGCATACAAATTGCTAATATACTAAATGATGAAAAATTAACAACATTATTAACAGTTGAAAATTATAAAGAAGATGGAAAAAATTTTATAAATTCAAAAGAATATATTACAAATACTAGAACAGCATTAGAGACATGTAAAAATAAATATACAGAATTTTTAACAGAGGAAAAAGCAATGTCATATATAAATAATAAAGGGTTAGATAGTTATTATACAGACTTATATAAAGATGAATTTATAGGAGATATGAGTTCAGCAACTGAGGACACAACAGTACAAGATTCAATAGACGATGTTATAGATATTTTAAATATTTACGAAAAAGTGTTAAACCTTTTATCTGAAAATCAAGATAACTGGGAGATTGAAGGGGAAAATATCGTATTTAGCAGTGAAAGTTTATCAAACCAATATGATGAATTAATAAATTCTTTATAATATAAATTTTAAAGATCAGTTTTATACAAACTGGTCTATTTTTTTGCTCAAAATAGAAAAATAATAAAAAATTTGCTATAATTAAGGCAAAAAATGAAAAATGTTAATCACAGTTGACAAAGTTCCAAGCCAAATTGGTAGTATGCAACTGAAATTTACAGTATAATTTAGTTAAGAAAATTGAAAGGAGAAAATAAAAATGACATTTGGGGAGAGATTATTAGAATATAGAAATCGTGTAGGATTAAGTCAAGAAAAGTTGGCAGAGAAAGTTGGAGTAACAAGGCAAACTATTTCTAAATGGGAAACAAATCAAAGTACACCAGACTTTGATAAGATAATACCACTATGTGAGATATTAGGTATTACAACAGAAGAACTAATAAAGGGAGAAAAGAAAGAAAAAGATGTAAAACTTGCAGAAATAAAACAGGAAAAAGAAAAAGCAGAAAAAGAATATATGCAGAAAAGAAATAAGAAGAAAGCAATAGTATTAAGTATTAGTATTTTCTTGTATTGTATTGCAACATTTGCATTACCTTATATGACAGAAGTATTAAGATATGAAGATGCTCACGCAGTTATGATTTGGGCTACATTATGTACGATTGCAACTGTAATAATAGTATATTTCTTTGTTGCATATCCAAATATGTATAAGGAAGAAAAAGAGAAAAAAAGTATAAAAGATGATATTGAGGAACTAAATGATGAGATAGAAGAAATTGAAAAACTAGATGATGGTCACATAAAGATAGAAGCTGTTGGAGCAGAGAGTAAAACAGAAGCATTGGTAATACAAATTGTTGCATCATTATTTTTAACTATATATCTTTTAGTTAGTTTCTTAACTGGAGCTTGGCATATTACTTGGATTTTGTGGATTGTATTTATATTTGTTGAACTAATTGTAAAATTAATTTTTAGTATGAAAGGGGAAAAAGAAAATAATGAAAAATAAAGGAGTTAAAATTGTACTTATTATATTATTAACAATATTAATTATAGCATTAGTTAATTTTATGATTTATGCAATTATAAATAGAAATAATGATTATAGTGTAAAATTTTCTTTAATTGCTTTTGGAGATAATACAGAAAAGATCTTTGAAAAAGAATATGAACCAGAAGAATTATATAAGATTAATGTTAATGTTTCATCATCAAATGTGATTATTGAAAAAGCAGATGTAGATAAAATAAAAGTTACAGCTTATGGCGAGAAAGATGAAAAGATAAATGAAACAATTAATAACAACGAACTTTCAATTACAAAAAGTAAAACAAAAGTATTTATATTTGCAATGCTATATTGGTGTGATGAAAAAATAATAATACAAGTTCCAAATGAATGTGATGAGGAATTTAATATACATACATCAAGTGGAGATATAGCAGCACCAAATTTTGAAAATAATGTTATTAACTTAGAAACATCATCAGGAAAAATTGAATGTGGAAATATTAATAATGGTAATTTCAAAAGTTCTTCTGGCAATATAACAGTTGGAAGTGGTAATGAAATCACAATACAAACAAGTTCTGGAAGTATAATAGCAGGTGATTTTAACAAATTATCAGCAGAGGCATCATCTGGAGATATTGAAGTAGGAAAAGTAGGAGAAAGTACAATAAAAACATCTTCTGGTAAAATATTGGTAGAAAGTGCAAAAAGGTTGCAAGCAGAGGCATCTTCTGGTGAAATAGATATTAATAAAATAGAAGAATATTGTAACTTGGTAACAAGTTCTGGAAGTATAGAGATAGATTCTTTAAATATAATTGAAAATTCTAATATTAATGCTAAATCTGGAGATGTTGATATAAGAAGTAAAAATGATATATATATTGAAACAGAAACTGGTTCAGGAGATGCAGATGTAACAAACAATAATAGAATGTCAGAGATCGTTCTAAAAATTTCAACGACTTCTGGAAATATTAAGGTAAATTAAAGAAAGGGTGAGAAATTATGAAGAAGATAATGCCTTTGGTTATAATTATTTTAATTATAATGATTGGAATAATAATATTTCTGAGCTTGAATAATTCTAAAGATTCTAATGAAGTAGAAGAAAGTTTAGGAAAAGCACAGTTAGTTGAAGTGTATGATTACAATACGAATGAATTGCTTAAAACCTATGAAAATAAAGAAGATATTGAAAGTATAATCAATAACTTAGGAGTAGATAAATGGGAATTAGATAAACCAACTAATGATGATACAAAAAGATATTTATTAAAAATGTATCAAGAACTAACTAAAACAGCAGTAGAAAATAGCAATAATGAAATGAAAGAAATAGCAAATATTGTAGTGTATTCTTCAGGAGAATATGTAGAATTTACTACAATGGGAATGGAAATGCAATTTAAAACAAATAAAAATGTAATCGATTCATTTGAATGATATTAGAAAGAGAGATGTAAGTAAAATGAAGAAAGATAGTAAAAGTTTAATTATTTTTGCTATATTTGTAATAATTTTTCTAGGGATTTTTAGTACCTTGTATTATTTTTATAATAATAATATATTTCTTACAATTTTAATGTTGACACCAGCTTTAAGTGTTGTTTTAACAAAATTAAATTGTAAAGAAGATTTTAAGGATTTGCATATAAAACCTAATTTTAAGGAAAATAAAAAATGGTATTTTTTTGCTTATATATTAACACCAATTATTGCTTTTGTAGGAGCATTAATATATTTTATAATATTTAAAAATGATTTTGATTTATTTGGTTCAAGTTATGCTATGGATGTAGGCGTAACAAGCAAAGGGGAATATATATCTAATTTATTATTAATGATTTTATTAGCGATATTAGTTAATCCTATAATGGGTATAGTGCAATGTTTTGGAAAAGAACTTGCTTGGAGAGGATATTTACTTCCTAGATTAAATAAAAAATTTTCAACGCAAACAGCGGTAATAATTGTTGGCATTATTTGGGGATTATGGCACAGTCCAATAATTGCTATGGGATATAATTACGGAACAGAAAATCCAATTCTAGGTATTATTTCTATGATAATCTTTTGTATTGTAATTGGAACTATAGCATCGTTTCTTTTTTATAAAACAAAATCGATTTGGTGTCCTGTATTATTCCATTCAGCATTAAATGGAATTGATTTATATAAACCATCAATGTTATTTATGAGTAAACCATCAAATGTATTTATAGGACCAGATGTATTAGGAATAGTTGGTGGAATTGGATTTATAATAACTGCTATTATATTATTTAATAAAATGAAAAAAATTAATAAATCATTTTAAATAAATGAACTATTAAAAAGTAAAAATGGAGGTCTATGATGAAAAAGATTCTAATTCACGGATCAGGACACAAAGCAGATAGTTGGGACAAAGTAATTTCATATATGAATAATGATAAGGATATATTATGTCCTAATTTATCTACAATTCTAAATGGAAAAGAAGCCAGTTATGATAATTTATATTCTTCATTTGTAGAATATTGCAACAAAACAGAAGAGAAAATAGACTTGTGTGGTCTTTCACTAGGTGGTATATTAGCACTAAATTATGCTATTGATTATCCAAATAAAGTAGAAAAGTTAGTTTTAATTGGAACACCTTACAAAGTACCAAAAGTAATGTTTAGTATTCAAAATGTAATATTTAAGTTTTTGCCTAAAAAATTATTTGAAACAATGGCTTTCAATAAGAAAGATACATTTATTTTAGGTAATACTATGAAAAAACTAGACTTTAGTAATAGAGTACAAAATGTTAAATGTCCGACTCTAGTTATTTGTGGAGAAAATGATAGTGCAAATATTAAATCTGCACATTATCTAGCAGAAAATATAAAAAATGCAAAATTAGAAATTATGAAAAATACAGGACATATTATAAATGAAGAAAATCCAAAAGAGTTATCGAAATTATTGGATGGATTTTTGGAAAGAATTAAAAATGTATGAGATTAGCTTGTCTAATCTCTTTTTTGCCTAAAAAAATTACTTCTTGTATTAAAATATTAACCTCTTACTAGGAAATTATTTACAAAAATAAATACACCTTTTATAATAACTACATAAGGAGATGAGAAAAGTTGAAAGTACGAATAGAAATAGATAGCAATATAGAAGAAGATGAAATAATCATAAAATGTAAAGAACTAACAAAATCTATTCAAAAAATAGAAGAGACAATTCAGCAAGAAAATCAAATTATTAATTTTACATTTTATAAAGATAATACAGAATATTATATTCCTTTAAATTCTATATTATTTTTTGAGACATCAGGAAATGAAATAAATGCTCATACAAGTAATGAAATTTATAAAGTAAAGTACAAATTATATGAATTGGAAGAAATATTACCAATAAACTTTATAAGAGTTTCAAAATTAACAATTTTGAATGTAGATCATATCTTTTCTATTGAAAAGAATTTAACTGCATCTAGTATCGTACAATTCAATAAAACTCATAAACAAGTTTATGTATCGAGAAATTATTATAAAAAATTAAAAGAAAGAATAAATGAAAGGAGAAATAGTTATGAAAAAAGGTAGAAATTTATTTTGGGGAGTATTTTTTATATTTATAGCATTACTAATTATACTTAATCAGTTAGGACTATTAGGACAAATAAATATAATTAATTTGATTATATCAATATTAATGTTACCATTAATTATTAGTGGTATAAGACATACAAATATGAGTGGAATATTATTTCCAATAGCGATTATTTTGATATTATATGCAAAACCTTTAGGCTTAGAAGAATTTTCACCATTACCTATTTTAGGAATAGCATTATTTTTAAGTATCGGATTATCATTTTTTATTAAACCAAAACCATATTTTTTTGAGAGAGAACACAATAAAACAATGGGTGAAGATGTAAAAGAACAATCAGAAGATGGAATAATTAATATTTCGACTAGATTATCATCTAGTATAAAATATATTGATACGGATAATTTAAAGAAGGTAAATATTTATTGCTATTGCTCTGGTAGTAAAATTTATTTTGACAATGCAAAAATAGAAGATAATCAAGCAATTATTAATATAGAAGCTAGTTGTTCTGGAATTGAGCTATTTATTCCGAAAAATTGGATGATAGAAAATCAACTGGACTGTATTATAAGTGGAGTTGAAGAAAGAGGAAGAAAAATAGAAGAAGATAATCAAAAGAAAATAATTTTAAAAGGAAAGGTAAGTCTTTCTGGAATAAATATTATCTATGTTTAGAAAAAGCAACAAGTACAATTTAAAATCGTACATTGATTTGAGATGTACTTGTTATTTTTATGCTAATTTTAGGAGGTTTAAGATGATAGAAAGGATAATGAAATTTGTAACAAGAAAAAAGAATTATTCTGATAGAAGATTAAAAGGTCTATATTCAAATGTATGTGGAATTGTTGGAATAGTATTAAATATATTCTTATTTATAATAAAATTAATTGCAGGACTATTGACAAATTCAATATCCATAATATCAGATGCTTTTAATAATATATCAGATGCGATAACAGTTTTTGTGAATATGTTTGGCGTTTTTGTTTCAAAATTTGGAGCAGGAGAGCATCATCCTTTCGGTCACGGAAGAATGGAATGGTTGACAGGATTAATAACATCTATTTTAGTTATTATTACTGGAGTTACATTGGTTAAAGAATCTTTTAAATCTATTATTTATCCAGAAACAATAAACTTTAATGTTGCTGTTTTAATAATATTAATAATTTCTATATTATTGAAATTATATATGTATAAATATAATAAAAAAATAGGTGATAAATATAACTTGATTTCTTTGAAGGCAACTGCACAAGATTGTATAGGAGATTCAATATCTACAATGGTTATTTTAATATCTACAATATTTTCTAGTTTAATGACTACTCAAATAGGAGGTAGGATAAATGGAATATGTGGTTTGATAGTATCTTTACTAATAATAAAAACAGGTTATGATACACTTAAAGAAATAACAGATAGAATATTAGGAAAAAAAGTCAATAAAGAAATTTATGATGAAATATTAAATATATTTAAGGGTTTTGATGGTATAACAGCAATAAAAGATTTAATGATTCACGATTATGGATATAATAATCTTATTATTACTGCAAAGATAATTGAAAATGAAAATTTAGAATCAACAGTAGAAGAAATAACATACCAAATATATCAAAAATATGGTTATAAAGTTATTATAGAAGAATGTAAAACAACAGAATTTGAGAAAGAAAAAATTAAAGACTTAATATCAGAACAGTTAAATAATATAGATTTGGAAGATATATATGCGATTCAATCCTTAGATAATATAGATATATATATTACACTTAAATATAAAAGTAATTGGAGAGTTGAAGATATACAAGAATTTTGTATAGAAAAGACAACTGAAATACTGAAAAATATTAACAATAAATATAGACCAATCATTAATTTTAAAATTTTATAAAAATACAGGACATATTGTAAATGAGGAAAATCCAGAAGAATTAACAAGGCTATTAATAGAATTTTGAAAAGATTAATAAACGACAATTATAAAACAGTTTAAAAAATAACTGTTTTATTTTTTAAAAAACATTTAGATAAATATCTAAATGACTATTGACATTATAAAAAATAAAGAGTAAAATTCATTTAGATAAATATCTAAATGATGAAGGTGAGTATAATGGGAATGTCAGAAACATTAAAAGCTATATCAGATCCTGTTAGAAGAAATATATTAGAAATGTTAAGAGAAGGCAAGATGACAGCAGGAGATATAGCAAATAAATTTAATCTAACAAATGCGACAGTTTCTTATCATTTATCATATTTAAAAAAAGCAGATTTGATAAAGGAAGAAAAAAAGAAAAAGTTTATTTATTATAAACTAAACACATCAGTATTTGAAGAAATACTTGTATGGATTTATCAATTTGGAAAAGATGATAAGAAGGGAGATAATAACAATGAAGAAAAGAATTGATTGGAAAATTTTAA
>CALXCJ010000031.1 GCA_944386775.1 uncultured Clostridia bacterium | reverse complement strand
GATTACATAGAATTAAAAAAGACAATAGAAATATTAATAGTAGATTTTGAAATAAAAAAACTAAAAGAATTAGAATACCACAGTAAATGGAAGATAATCGAAGAAAAAAACAGAAAACTAATATTGACAGATGATTTAGAGATCCATATAATAGAAACAGATAAAATAAAAAAACTATCAGAAAAAGAGAAAGACAAAGAATTAGTAAAATGGATATATTTTTTAGAAGAACCAAATGGGGAAAGGGTGAAAGAATATATGAAAACTGATAAAGGAATAAAAGAAGCAAAAGGAAAATTAGAAGTGATGAGTGAAGATGAAAGAATGCAAATATTAGCAGACTTAAGATTAAAAGCAATAATGGATGAAAAGGCAATAAAAAGATTAGGATATAAAGAAGGAAAAAGTGAAGGAAAGATTGAAGGAAAAATTGAAGGAAAAAAAGAGAAAACAATAGAAATAGCTAAAAAGATGAAAGAAAGAGATATTGACATTATTACAATAAAAGATATAACAGGTTTAACAGAGGAAGAAATAAAAAAATTATAAAATTATAATGTAATTAATATTTTATGATATCAAAAAGATAAAAAAGTAAAACTAATGTGTTATAACAATCAATAAATATACGAGGCATTTAAAAATTAATATTAGAATAATAAGGAATGTGAAAAATTATGGATTTTGGATTATCAGAAGAAATATTAAACCAAATAAAAAAAATAATAAAAGACAACCCAAAATATAAATTTAAACTATTTGGTTCTAGAGCAAAAAATACATATAAAAGAACTTCAGATATTGATATTGCAGTTTTCGAAAATGCAAGTAGAGAAGACGAATATAAAATAAGAAATAGTTTTGACTTATTAAATATTATATACAAAATTGATTTAGTATTTGTAAATAAAAATACTAGACCAGATTTTTTAGAAGAAATAAAGAAAGAAGGTGTTGACATATGAAAAGATTTGAAGAAAGAAGACAAGATTTAATAAATGCTACAAATAGACTAAAAGAAGCACTGAATGAAAAAGAAAGTGAATTAATGATAGATGCAGTATTACATAGATATGAATTTACATTTGAACTTGCATGGAAAACATTAAAAGATTATTTGGAATATTTAGGTGTAGCAATAAATACCGGAAGTCCAAGAGAAGTAATAAAAGAAAGTTTTGCACATAATCTAATTTCTGACGGAGAAATTTGGATAAAGATGATGCTTGCAAGAAATTCATTGTCACATTTATATGATGAAGAAACATCTAGGCAAGTATATAACGAGATAAAAAATGAATATTTTAATCAAATTCAAAAGTTAATTGAAACATTAGAAAAAGATAAATAGGAGTAATAAATAAAATAAATTATGACAGATGGTATAAGTGAATAATTTTAAAAATCAGAATAATAATAATTTGAGGAGGAAAACAAATGGTAAATGGGAAAAGAAAAACAAAAGAAAGAAAAGAAGGTGGAATTACACTGATAGTTTTGGTTATAACTATTATCGTGTTCTTAATTCTAGCAGGTGTAACAATAGCATTTTTATCAGGTCCGAATGGAATAATACAAAAAAGTATTGAAGCAAAATTAGAAACAAGAGGAGGAGAAGTAGAAGAAAAAATCAAGCTATGGAAGACAGAGTATCAAACATCTAAATATATAGATGGAATGCAAGTGAAAAAAGAAGATGAAATGTTAAATGAGTTACTAGATCAAAAATTGATTTTCAATGAAGAAATAGATAAAGAGAATAAAATAATTACAATAGGATCTAAAGAAATAAATTACAAATTAGAAGACATAACAATAAAAGAAATAGATATGCCAAGAGAATTATATGCTTTTGATGGTGATTTAAATTCAAATGGAACAGCAGAAAATATCAAAATGTTATGTGCTGATAATAGTGATAGTCCAATTGCTGATATAATATTACAAATAGTTCTGCAAGATTCATACAATGCAATATTAGATGATTGGTATATGAAAAATGTTATGAAAGATGCCAATAAAAGTTTTCAAGAATATATAAATGAGGAATATAATAATGGAACTGTAGATAAAATTTATTCCAGTGCTTATGAATATTTAAAAGACACTGAGGGTGAAGATATTGCAAAGAATGTTTTACTTTTAGCTATTCAGGAGTATGGAATTGATATACAAGATATATTAGATACAATAGAAATTTATTATCCAGATGGGACAAGTTTTAATGATAACTATAATGCACAAGTTATAATAGAAAATAGTGGGGAAAAAATCTGCCAAGCTAAATATAATGGTATAGAATATAAATTAAAATTTAATGTGAATCAATATGAATTAATACAAAATTTAAATTATAACTATATATACGACTTTGTTAATAAAAAAGTTGTAAAGATAAATAGTATAGAAATACCTGAATTAGAAGTGGATTTAAATCAATTTATAGATAATTATAATGGTAATACTATAATTTCTGGAGAATTAAGTGATATTATACCATATGATTTTATGTTTGGCGAAGACGGAATTGAAATGATTGTAAATACTGATGAAGGAGAGATAAATTTGCATTTTAGTGTTATAAGAAGAATTCAATAGAAAGAGATAGTAAAATATTTGGGAAAACTCATGGTATAAGTATTTAGGATTACTGATAATTTTCAAAAAACTCTTGATATTTCCAAGAAAATGTAGTAAAATAATAATG
Organism: uncultured Clostridia bacterium; assembly: GCA_944386775.1. GTDB lineage: Bacteria > Bacillota > Clostridia > TANB77 > CAG-508 > CAG-269. The sequence goes on along the minus strand of CALXCJ010000031.1, from coordinate 17,705 downwards.
TCAAAAAAGAAAAAAGACCTTTTACTTAGCTTAAAACAAACACACACCAAATTTAAGCTCAGTTAAAGGAACAAAAAAATAGGAGGTGTAAAAATGACAAAGGAAAGAAAACAAGAAATAATCAATCAATATAAAAGAGAAGAAAACGACACAGGTTCACCAGAAGTACAAATAGCTCTTTTAACAGAAAGAATCAACGAACTAACAGAACACTTAAAAGTACACGTAAAAGACAATCACTCAAGACGTGGACTATTAAAAATGGTTGGTAAAAGAAGAAACTTATTAAATTACTTATCTAAAAAAGACGTTCAAAGATATAGAGATATTGTCGAAAAATTAGGATTAAGAAAATAATTAATAAAAAAAGCCTATGCTTTTATTTGGCATAGGCTTTTGAATAAGTTTTTTTAAAAATGCAAATTATAATAATAAATTTAATTTTTTAAGACTAAATTTTAATTCATTTTAATGGTAATTTTAAATTAATTATTATAATAAGTTAAACTAACCATAAAAGCAATTTAAAACTAATTATAAAACTTTATAATTAAAAATAAGTATAGAACAAAAAAATTAGGTAAGTAGCTTGTATTATATACTAAAAAATATAATCCACAAAAACAAAAAATAAATAATAAACCAATAAAAAAACAAATATAAAAATTAGTATATAATAGAGGTTACCATCTAATTTGTTCTAAACTTAAACCAAATAAAATTTTAGACTAAAAATTTTATTAAACTAAACTACAAATTAAAATCAATTTGTAAACCAAAAATAAAAAAGTTACCAAAAATGTAACAAAAAATAGGAGGAATATTATGTATAAAGTTTATGAAACAGAATTAGCTGGAAGAAAAATTTCATTCGAAACAGGAAAACTAGCAGGGCTTGCAAATGGAAGTGTACTAGTAAGATATGGAGACACATGTGTAATAGTAAATGTTACAGCATCAAAAGAACCAAGAGAAGGAATAGACTTTTTTCCTTTATCAGTAGACTACGAAGAAAAGCTATATGCAGTAGGAAAAATACCAGGTTCATTCCAAAAAAGAGAAGGAAAACCATCAGACAAAGCAATATTAACATCAAGGGCAATAGATAGACCCCTAAGGCCACTATTCCCAAAAGATTTCAGAAATGATGTAGTAGTTGTTGCAACAGTATTATCAGTAGAACAAGACAACTCACCAGAGATTGCAGCAATGATAGGAGCATCTTGTGCATTATCAATATCAGACATACCTTTTGGAGGACCAACAGCAGCAGTAAATGTAGGTTTAGTAGATGGCAAAATAATAATAAACCCAACAGAAGAAGAAAGAAAGAAAAGTGATTTAACACTAACTGTTGCAGGAACAGAAAAGAAAATAGCAATGATTGAAGCAGGAGCAAACGAAGTACCAGAAGACATTATGCTAAAAGCAATAAAAGAAGGACACAAAGAAATCAAAAAGATGTGTAAATTCATCTCAAAAATGCAAAAAGAAATAGGAAAACCAAAATTTGAATATAAATCATTTGCAGTAGATGAAGAAATATACAAATTTGTAGAAGAAAACTATGCTGGCGAAATGAAAGAAAAAGTACAAGAAGTAGATAAAGAAAAAAGAGATGAAAATATCTCAGAATTAACTGATAAAATAGCTCAAAGCTATGCTGAAAAATTTGGAGAAGAAAAGCTAGAAGAACACAAACAAGACCTAGCAGAAGCAATATATAAACTAGAGAAAAAATGTGTAAGAGATATGATTTTCTATGAACATAAAAGAGTAGATGGAAGAGCACTAGACGAAATAAGACCACTATCTTGCGAAGTAGGCTTGCTACCAAGAACCCATGGAAGTGCCCTATTTACAAGAGGACAAACACAAGTGCTATCTGTTGCGACTTTAGGGATGATAAGCGAAGAACAAACACTAGATGGAATAGACACAGAAGAAAGCAAAAGATATATGCACCAATACAACTTCCCAAGCTATAGTGTAGGAGAAGCAAGACCATCAAGAGGACCTGGAAGAAGAGAAATAGGACACGGAGCCTTAGCAGAAAAAGCCTTAGTACCAGTAATCCCATCAGAAGAAGAATTCCCATATGCAATAAGAGTAGTATCAGAAGTACTATCATCAAATGGTTCAACATCACAAGCAAGTATATGTGGAAGTACTCTAAGCTTAATGGATGCAGGTGTACCAATAAAAAGACCAGTAGCTGGAATATCTACAGGACTAGTTACAAGCCCAGAAAATGATAAAGAATATGTAATGCTTACAGATATACAAGGTCTAGAAGACTTTTTTGGAGACATGGACTTTAAAGTAGGAGGAACAGAAAAGGGAATAACAGCAATACAAGTAGATATAAAAATAGATGGATTGTCTTATGACATTATAAAAGAAGCATTTGAAAGAACAAAAAAAGCAAGAAAATATATATTAGAAGATGTAATGTTACCAGTAATCTCTGAGCCAAGAAAAGATATATCAAAATACGCTCCAAGAATAGTAAATACTAAAATAAAAGTAGACAAAATCAAAGACGTAATAGGACCTGGTGGTAAAATGATAAATAAAATCATTGACGAAACAGGTGTAAAAATAGATATAGAAGAAGATGGACAAGTATTTATATATTCATCTGACATAGAAAAAGCAACAGAAGCCTTAGAAATGATAGAAGATATAGTAAGAGATGTTGAAGTAGGCGGAATATACTATGGAGAAGTTGTAAGAATAATGCCATTTGGAGCATTTATAGACCTAGGTGTAGCCGGAAAAGAAGGACTACTTCACATATCTAAAATATCAAAAGAAAGAATAAAACATGTAGAAGATGTACTAAAAGTTGGTGAAAAGGTTACAGTAAAAGTTACAGATATAGATGAACAAGGAAGAATAAACTTAAGTATGTTAGACTTAAATAAGAAATAAAGGTAAATATTTAGCAAAAAACCATGGGAAAAAATTGCATTAATTTGTTTTTCAATTTGCAAGCCATGGTTTTGTTTTTTAGTAAGGAAAAATTTATAAAAAATATGCAATAAGCAAAAAAGATAAAAAATTAAAATAAATTATAAATCCAAAAAATAAAAATAACGAAAGGAATAAAAAAATGAAAGTATCAGATTTTGACTATAACTTACCAGAAGAACTAATTGCACAAGTACCAATAGAAAAAAGAGACGAATCAAGACTTATGATATTAAATCGCAAAAATCAAACAATAGAGCATAAAAAATTTGCCGATATAATAGACTACCTAAACCCAGGAGACTGTCTAGTAAGAAATAACACTAAAGTTATACCAGCAAGAATATATGGAAAAAAAGAAACAGGAGCAAATGTTGAATTTTTACTATTAAACAATATAGAAGGTGACATATGGGAAACAATAGTAAGACCAGGAAATAAATTGCACGTAGGAACAAAAGTAATATTTGGAGACGGGCTACTTGTTGCAACAATCTTAGAAATAATGCCAGGAGGAACTAGAAAAGTAAAATTTGAATACACAGGAATCTTTAACGAAATATTAGACCAAATAGGACTAATGCCACTTCCTCCATATATTCATGAAGAACTAAAAGACAAAGACAGGTACCAAACAGTATATGCAAAATACGATGGGTCAGCTGCAGCACCTACAGCAGGACTTCACTTTACACAAGACCTACTAAAAAGAATAGAAGAAAAGGGTGTAAAAATTGCAAACGTAACCCTACATGTAGGAATTGGTACATTTAGACCAGTAAAAGAAGACGAAGTCGAAAAACACGAAATGCATACAGAACACTTTTATATAAAAAAAGAAGACGCAGACAAAATAAACGAAACTAAAAAAAGTGGAAAAAGAGTAATTGCAGTAGGAACAACATCTTGTAGAGTACTAGAAACAATAGCAGATGAAAAAGGTCAAGTAAAAGAGCAAGAAGGAGACACAAAAATATTTATATACCCTGGTTATAAATTCAAAATACTAGATGGATTAATCACAAACTTCCATTTACCAAAATCAACTTTACTAATGCTTGTTTCAGCACTAGCAGGTAAAGACTACATATTACGAGCATACAACGAAGCAGTAAAACAAAAATATAGATTTTTCAGTTTTGGAGACGCAATGTTTATACAATAATAATGTCCCAAGATGCACTGCCATCAAATGAGACTTTATTATAGAGTAAAAAAAATGCAAAATGTTCTAAAGATGACTGTGCCTAAAAGGACAAAATAGAGAAAATAGTAAAAAGTCTAAGTTGTCCCAAAGGAATAAAAATATTGTAAAAAGAGTAGAAAAATAAAACAAAAAAGATTATAATAAGCATATAAAATAATGTATATAAAAAAGTACATTCTAGCATATATTTTAATAAAAATAAAAAAAGGAGAAAAGATATGAAAACAGTAGCAATAATTGGAAGTGGAAGTTGGGGAGTTGCATTAGGCGTGCACTTAGCAAGCCTTGGAAACAATATAAAAATATGGTCATTTGACGAGGAAGAAATGAGGATAATAAATGAAGAAAAAGCATGTAAATTTTTAAAAGGTGTACATATACCAGAAAATATTCATTGCTTTTTAGATTTTAAGGAAGTAATAGAAGGTGCAGATTTTATAATACATGTAACACCATCTAAATTTACAAGAAATATATTTAAACAATATAAACAATATGTAGGAAATAAACCTGTAATTATATGTTCTAAGGGATTTGAAAAAGAAACACTAAAAACATTAGATGAAGTTATAAAAGATGAGCTACCAGAAGCAAGAGTAGGAGCATTATCTGGACCAAGCCATGCAGAAGAAGTATCTATTGCAATTCCAACAGCATTAGTAATTGCATCACAAGAACAAGAAATAATAGATATGGTTCAAGACACATTTATGAATGAGCACATGAGAATATATGCATCAAATGATGTAAAAGGAGTTGAACTAGGAGGAGCATTAAAAAATATAATAGCATTTTGTGCAGGAGTTGCATCAGGAATAGGACTTGGGGACAACACATTTGCAGCATTAATAACAAGAGGATTAGTAGAAATTACAAACTTGGGAGTAGCTTTAGGAGGAAAAAGAGAAACATTTTATGGTTTAAGTGGTTTAGGAGATTTAATAGTTACATGCCTAAGTGAACATAGCAGAAACAGAAGAGCAGGTAAACTGATAGGACAAGGAAAAACTTTAGAAGAAGCAAGAAAAGAAATTGGAATGGTAATTGAAAGTATAGATAATATTGATGTAGCATATGAACTTGGAAAAATACATAAAATAGAAATGCCTATTGTAGAGACTGTTTATGATGTTATATATAATAAATTAGACCCAAAAGAAGCGGTAGATAGATTGATGACAAGAGAAAAGAAAATGGAATATTAAGGGATAAAAAATAAAAGTAAAAAAATTAAAACGATAAAAATCAAAAGTAAAAGATGAAATGTGTTAAGTAAAATAATATAAAAACGAAATGATTAAAAAGAAAAAATCTAAAATGAAATTTAATTATAAAATAAATTAAAAAAATTAAAATAAATTTGAAATAAAAACATAAAATTTTATCAAAAATGAAAAAATATGAATAACAATAAACATAAAAAACAATAATATATAAAAAGGATAAAAATTTGTAATGTTGAAAGGAAGAGATCAAATGGATTTTTTTGATAAACTTGGAAAAAAAGCAAGTGAAGCATATAAATTAACAGCAGACAAAACAGGCAAAATTGCCAAAGAAGCAAAACTAAGAATGAAAATAAGTGATCTAAAATCACAAATAAATGACATATATGAAGAAATCGGAAAAAAAGTATATGAAAATCATGTAAGAGAAGAAAAAGAAGATCTAAATAAAAGTTTAGAAGAAGAATGTATAAGAATAGATGTACTAAGTGATGAAATCGAAGATAAGTTAAAACAATGTCTTGACCTAAAAGACAAAAAACAATGCCCAAACTGTTATAAAGAAATTGACAAAAATATGAAGTTCTGTCCAGAATGTGGAGCAAAACAAGAAGATGAAGAAGTTGAAGTAAAAGAAGTAGAAATACTAGATGTAGAAAATGATAACAGAGATACTAAAACAGAAAACGAAGATAAAGAAAGCACAGAAATAAAACAAGAAAATAGTTCAAATATGCAAAGTAGCAATAATTATGAAAAAGAAGATGTGCAAAGTTCAGAAAAAGTGGAAGGCAAAGAAAGTATGAAAGGGCAAGAAAATGTAGAGAGCCAAGGAAATACAGAAAGTCAAGAAAATATAGAAAGCACAGAAAGTAACTATGTAAATAATGATAGCAAAAACAGCGATGAACAAAACAATTTAGAAAAAACTGTGGAAGTTGAATCTAATCCACAAATACCTGATGGTGAAGAATTATCAGAAGAAAAAATAAAGAACTTATATAGAGAAGAAGATAAATATGAAAATAGTTAAACATTAAGTGATTGTAAAAAATATAATAGCAATTTATGAATAAAGTAATTGTTAAAAAGTATAATCCCAATTTGTGAATAAAGTAATTGTTAAAAAGTATAATAGCAATTTATGGATAAAGTAATTGTTAAAAAGTATAATAGCAATTTATGAATAAAGTAATTGTTAGAAAGTATAATAGCAATTTATGAATAAAGTAATTGTTAAAAAATATAATAACTATAAAAAATAATTTAAATAATGGAGACCAAAAATGAAATTAGTAGTACAAAGAGTAAAAAATGCAAAAGTAGAAGTAGAAGGCAAAACTGTTGGAAAAATAGAAAAAGGATTTCTTGTTCTAATCGGAATAACACATGAAGATAATGAAGAGACAGCAGATTACCTTGCAAAAAAATTATGTAATTTAAGAATATTCGAAGACGAAAACGAAAAAATGAACCTAAATTTAAAACAAGTAGATGGAAAACTATTAATTGTTTCTCAATTTACTTTATATGGAAACTGCAAAGATGGAAACAGACCATCATTTACAGAAGCAGCACCTCCAGAAAAAGCGATAAAACTCTATGACTATTTTTGCAATCAATGCAAAGAAAAATATGGAATAGAAACAGAAAAAGGAATTTTCGGAGCTGACATGCAAGTAACATTGCAAAATGATGGACCTGTTACAATAATCTTAGAAAAATAATTTTTGGAGGATAACTTAATAGATTAAATGCAATAATTTTAGAAAAATAATTTTTGAAAGATAACTTAATAATGAGATTTTGTCTGATAAAGTAGTTCTTTAACAAGTTAATTGACAAAGAACTACTTTATTAAATACTATCAATAAGGATATCTTTCAAAAAGATATCTAATCAATTTATCAGCATTATTTTCAGTAATGTTAATATAAACATCTTTATCTAAACTAATTAACAAATTCAAATTAAAATCCTCAGAATTATCAATATAAGTGCCAATAATATCAGCTAATTCAATAGGATTATCATATTCTTTTTTCCAAGATAAATTATTATCCAACCCCAAAGAAGTATTATAAAATTTGCTTAAAAACTTGTTTATTTCCCCCTTTTTATCACTAAAAATATTCAATGTAACCATAAAAAATTCCAATCCTTTCAAAGATACAAATATGTACAACAAGAAAAGTGTCCATTAAAAGACCCGCGTGAGCAATATTTTTTTAGTTTCGCTACTTTTCTTATTGTATAGGAAAAATCAACTTTTATCTTGACAACTAAGTAGATTTTTCCGTATACAACAAGAAAAGTGTCCATTAAAAGACCCGCGTGAGCAATACTTTTTTAGTTTCGCTACTTTTCTTATTGTATAGGAAAAATCAACTTTTATCTTGACAACTAAGTAGATTTTTCCGTATACAACAAGAAAAGTGTCCATTAAAAGACCCGCGTGAGCAATGCTTTTTTAGTTTCGCTACTTTTCTTATTATGAAAAATTTTAAATAAAATATACATATAAAAAGTTAAAAAGGAAACAATAATAAAAAAGAAGTTCAAAACAATAGAAAAATAAATAAAAAAATAATTAGAAATGGAGGAGCAATTTTGAAAAAATCACATAAAATCATATATTTTTCAATTACTATATTTGCAATTATACTAATTGGTTTTGGCATATATAATGCAGTTTACAGTGCAAATAAAAAAGACGATGAAATAGAATCAAAAGTCATATCAGAAATAAAATATCTAGATGAAAAATTAGTTTCTTTCTTTAACGAAATGAATAATGTAGAATATGAAAACTATAAATTAGTAGTTCAAAATCTAGGAACAACAAATAATAGTGGAGAAGATCAAAAATTAAATGAAAGTAGTAACTTAGCAAATGGAGAGCAATCAGGAGAAGGTAGCCAAAATTCAACTCAAAGCTCAAGTAATTCGAATAACGAAAATGGAAAAAATGGAGAAAATAGTAGTGGACAAAAAGAAAACGAAGAAAATTCTAGCGATAAATCTCAAGAACAAGGAAGCACAAACACGCAAAACCAAAGCTCTCAGCAAGAAGGCACATCTTCAAATACTGAAAATAAAGAACAAACCAAAGAATACTCCATGCAAGAAGCAGGAATATTAGTAGACAGTAAAGACATAGACTGGGAAGAGGTACAAACGCAGGTAGAAAATTTATATGTATCAATACCAACAATAACTTTAGACTTGTATAAAACTACAAAAAATCAAGAGCAGATACTAAACTTCAACTCTCAATTTGACGAATTAACTTTAGCTTTAAAAAATGAAAATAAAGAAGAAACATTATCAAAACTTGTAAACCTATATGAAACAATGAATAACTTTGTAAGTGAAATCTCAAAAGATGATAATGAAAAAATAATATACGAAACAAAACTAAACATATTAAAAGCATATAGTAAACTAGACTCAAAAAACTGGCAAGAAATCTCAAACGATGTACAAACAGCAACTAAAAACTTTGAACTATTACTAACAGACATAGAAGTAAGCAATCAAAAACAATATGCAATAAACAAAATATATATAATGTTAAACGAAATACAAAGTGCAGTAGAAAAACAAGACCAAGACGTTTTTTTAATAAAATACAAAAATCTACTAGAAGATTTAAACAATATATGATATAATAACACTTAGAGTAAATTGAATAGTCGCTGGTAAATTCCGAAAGGAACTACGAGAGGAAAGTCCGGGCTCCATAGAGCAATGATGCTAGATAACGTCTAGTGGGGGAAACCCCAAGGAAAGTGCAACAGAAAATAACCGCCTAAATTTTAGGTAAGGGTGAAAAGGTGAGGTAAGAGCTCACCAGAGCTATGGTGACATAGCTTGCTTGTGTAAACCCCATCAGGAGCAACACCTTGAAAAGAAGATAAAGCCTGCTCGGCGCCTTCTAAATCTTGCGTGGCTTGAGGTATGTAGTGATACATATCCTAGATAAATGACTATTTTAAAAGACAGAACCCGGCTTACAGATTTACTTAAAATTAAAAATGGTCAATCATGACTTAGTTATGATTGACCATTTTTACTATTAGTGTCAAACCTGTCCTAGACTAACCATTTTTGGCTACTTGGGACCTGTCCCAGATTGACCATTTTGGGTAATCAGTTATTATTATTTTCCTAAGACTTACAGGATGAATAAATTTTACTCTATAACAATGTAACATTTGATAGTTACTAATAGATGAGGCATTTCCATACAGAGTGTCTCCTATCAAAGGATGATTTAGGTATGAAAAGTGTACTCTTATTTGATGTGTTCTTCCTGTTTCTAGTACACATTCAACTAGGCTTGAATTTTCGAAATTTTCTAAAACTTTATAGTGAGTTATTGCTGGTTTTCCTTTTTTAAAGTCAATGCATCTTTCTATAATACTATTGGGTTTTCTACCTATTGGTAAATTTATTGTATCCGTTTTTTTCTCTAAACTTCCTTTTACTAATGCTAAGTAGTGCTTTTCGAATTGTTTTGACTGCATTTCTTTTATTAAATATTCTTGAATGTATTCACATTTTGCAAAAATTACAATTCCAGATGTTCCAAAATCTAGTCTATTTACTGGGCGGATTTTTTTGTGTAAGCCAATTGTGTCAAAATAATATTTGATTCCATTTGATAGTGAATCTTCAAAGTGTAGAATTGATGGATGTATTGCGATTCCAGCAGGTTTTGAGATGATTAATAGCCATTCGTCTTCATAGAGAATTGATAGTGGCATTTTTTTTGGTATGATGTTTGAGTTATCTTCTTTATAAGAAAAATCGATTATTATTTTATCATTTATATTTGGTTTGAGTTTTGTGTTTATGCTTGTGCCATTTATTTTTATTTGATTTTCTTTTATTAGTTTTTGTAGTAGTTTTGTTGAAATTTGTAGTTCGTTTTTTAAAACTTCATTGTATGAGTTAAAGTTTCCTTTGGTTATAGTATAATTAAGTTCCATTTATTAAATCCCTTCTTAGTTTATTATAAACAGTTGATAATAATGTTTTGAAAAAACGTTGTTAATTTGAATTTTATTATATTTTATGTTTTGGATTTTTTCAATAGAATTTTAAGAAAGTTATGAATAATATTGTAAGAAAGTGGTAGATAATATATAAAAGAGAATTTAATATATGTGTAGATATTTATAATTAAGTATAAAAATTAATGAATGATATCAATAATTAATATATAGCATTAACAGTAGTAAAAGTCAATAAATTAAAAATAATAATTAATAATAAATAACTTGAAAAAGAAAAAGAAAAAAACTTTTAAAATTTATTTATATAAGCATATTTTAAAAACAAATACTTTCATTAATTTTTATACTTAATTAAAACTAGATTTTAACTAAGTATAAAATTTACAATTATAAAAAACATTATTAATGATAAAAACTAATAGACAAAAAGTAAAAACTATGATAATGTAAATATAATAAATAAAAAATTAAGGAGGAAAACATATGTCAGCCAATAATTCTAAAAAAAATGACGTAATAAAAGAAAGTAATTTTTTACAAGAAAAAGCAATTACGCTAATAGTATTAGTAATTACAATTATTATATTACTAATTTTAGCAGGTATAACAATATCTTCATTAACAGGAGAAAATGGTATAATTTCCAAATCACTAACAGCAAAAGATGAAACAAAAATATCAGAATTAGAAGAGAGATTAAATGAGATAGGTGTTGAAGTATATCAAGAAGATCCTTGGCTTGAAGGTGAAGAATACATGGCAAAATATGAGGAAAAAATAAAAAATGATGATTTATTCAAAAATGCACAAAAAGTTGAAAGAAATGGTTTAGAAATAGATGTTATATCACAAGAAGGGTATATTTTCTATGTGACTGGAGATTCAGTAGAATTTGCTGGGCTAACTGGAGATGAATTACCAGATATTGAAATAGCCATTTCAGCAGGTGAAAGTGTAAATAAAAAAGTGACTTTGACAATTAAAGTAAAAAATAATATTAATAGAAATATTAAATATACAATATTTAGAGATGATGTTGAAATTGGTCAAGTTACATCAAGAAAAGATTCTTTTACTTATGATATGGACACAGTTTTTGGAATTTCTAAAGTATATGTTAAATCTTTAAATGAAAATGATGAAGAAAATAAATCAAATGAAATAGATGTAGAAGATCTTTGTATTGCATCATTAGATGAAATAAAAAAATTTAGAGATAGTGTAAATAATGGAAATAACTATGATGGAAAAACTATACAACAAATAGCAGACATAGATATGCAAGGAAGTTCATCAAATTTATGGATACCTATTGGAACAGAAGAAAATCAATTTTTAGGTGTATATGATGGAAAAGGAAATTCGATTTCAAATTTATATATAGATTTTGATGGAGGAGCTACTGGATTTTTCGGATATAGTGCTGGTACAATAAAGAATATAGGAGTAGAATCAGGCTTAGTAAAAGGAAAAAATTTAACAGCAGGACTTTTAGGACATAATGAACAAGGAAAGGTAGAAAATTGCTATAATAAAGCAACAGTAGAAGGAGAAGGCAAAAATATTGGCGGAGTTTGTGGTGGCAGTATGTATGGAGAGATAACAAAATGCTATAATACTGGAGATATAACAGGAAATATAATAGAAGATTTTGGAAGAACATGTGGAATTTGTGGAGGAATATATGGTACATCTGTTAATCTTTGTTATAATACAGGAGATATTACAACTTATGCAGAAGTTCAAAATTGCAGGGCTGGTGGAATAACAAATACTACATTATGGGAAGATAAGCAAAGTGTTGTTTCAAATTGTTATAATACAGGTACTATAAAAATAGTATCAAGTATATTAGAAGCGGGAGGACCAGTAGCAGCAGGTATTGTTACACAAGTTGAAGGAGAAGCAATTGTAGAAAATTGCTATAATATAGGAAAAACTATAATAGAAGGTGCGGATACAGCACCAAGAAATGGAGGTATAGCAGGAGCAGTAACAACAAATACAGGAGCAACTATAAAAAATTCATATTGGCTTTCAAGTGCATCTCTAACAGGAGCAGGCGATGCTGATACAACAACATTAGAGATATATGAAAAAAACGAAAGTCAAATGAAAAATATAGCATCAAGTTTAGGAAGTGCTTTTAAGAAGGATACAAATAATATAAATAATGGTTATCCTATTTTGTCTTGGCAATAAAAATATGAAATGTATTATTAAAAATACAAAAAAAAGAGAATGAAACCATATTATAATCTTCAAACCTTAGGTGAGAATCTGCCTAAGGTTTTTCTAAAGACATTAATAAAAATGGTTAATCGTGACCAGGTCACGATTGACCATTTTCAAAAAAATAGCAAATAGTATTGCTAAAATATTACAATATATGCTAAAATATGACAGACATATATAAAGGAGTTAATGAATGAATCAAGAAATAGAAAAGAAACTATTACATACTAATTCATTAAATGATTTTAGAAAAATTATATTAGAAAATAGAATAACTAAGGTAAATGAACTGTCCGAAGCTGTTTTATAACATTGGAATAAACTTGGAATTATGGATACAGCAGAAAAACATATTGATCCAAGAAAAAAATAAAAGATGTTTTCTAGCTGTGTTATTATAGAAAATAGTAGTAATAATAATATCTAGATAATGGAAAAAATTGATATTTCCAAAAAATTAATAAAAAAACACAAAATAATCCACAATCAGAAAGGAAACAAAAAAATGAGAATCAGATACAAAAAATGGGCAAGACCCGAACTTGAAGCAAGTACATTTTACGTAAAAAATCCAGAAGAAATGAAAGGAAAATGGAAAAACTTTTTCAAAAATCCAAATAACCCAATACACTTAGAACTAGGTTGCGGGAAAGGAACATTCATATCAAAATTAGCCGTAGCAAACCAGAATATAAACTATATAGCAATAGACCTAGTAGATGCAATGTTGGGCTTAGCAAAAAGAAACATAGAAGCAGAATACAAAGAAAAAAATTTAGACACCACAAATATTGCCTTAACCAGATTTGATATAGAAAGAATATTATTAATTTTAGAAAAACAAGATAACATCCAAAGAATCTATATAAATTTCTGCAACCCATGGCCAAGAGGAAAACACAGAAAAAAAAGGCTAACACATACAATTCAACTAGAAAAATACAAGCAATTTCTAGCTGAAGAAGCAGAAATATATTTTAAAACAGATGATGATGATTTATTTAACTCAAGTTTAATATATTTTAAAGAAGCAGGGTTTGAGATTATAAATAAAACATATGATTTACATGCTAATCCAATATTTGAAAACAATATAGAAACAGAGCATGAAAAAATGTTTACAGATCAGGGCATAAAAATAAAAGCATTAATTGCAAAACTACCAAAAAACAATTAGTATTTTAAATTTTAATAGTTTAGATTAATATTATAAAAAATAAGCGAATAGAAAGAGTAAATTTAAGAAAAAATATACTACTTCTATTCGCAGTTTAATTTTAAATATGAATATAATAAAAATGAAAAAATAATTAAAATATAACAACAAAATTAAAATATAATTACAAAGTTGTTGTATTTTTTCAAAAAATTGGTATAATAATAAAAGAAAACACAAAAGTAAAAAGGAGGAAAAATTTATGTTAAAAAAAGTTGCAATACTAGCCAATGGTGGAGATGTTGCAGGATTTAATGCTGTTATAAGAGGAATTGTAAAAACAGCAGAAAACAATGGAGTAGAGTGTTATGGATTTATAGATGGATATAATGGACTACTAAAAAATGAATATGAAAAGCTAAGTACAGCAGAAAACGGAAATGCAGAAGGAATTTTGCCAAAAGGTGGGTCAATTATAGGATCATCAACAAATGCAAATGTATTTAACTATAAAGTTGTAGATGAACAAGGAAATGTAGAATATATGGATTTATCAGATGTATGTATAGAAAACATAAAAAAAGATGGATTTGATTGTATATTTGCACTAGGAGGAGATGGAACCCAAAAATCAGCAAGAGATTTTGCAGTTAAAGGTGTAAATATAATAGGAGTACCAAAAACAATAGACAATGATGTAGCTTGTACTGAAATAACATTTGGATATAATACGGCAGTATCAGTTGCTATGGAAGCAATAGATAGACTTCACACAACAGGAGAAACACATCACAGAATAATGGTATTAGAAGTAATGGGAAGATATGCAGGTTGGATAGCGTTAGAATCAGCAATAGCAGGTGGAGCAGATGTAGCATTAATTCCTGAAATTCCATATGATATAGAAAAAGTTGCAAGCAAAATAAAAAATAGACAAAAAAGAGGTAAAAATTTTAGTGTAGTAGTAGTAGCAGAAGGAGCAAAACCAATAAATGGAGAATTAACAGTTGAAAATACAAGAGACAATGGAAAGGGAGTAGATAATACAAAACTTGGTGGAGTAGGACCAAAAGTTGCAAAACAGTTAGAAGAATTAACAGGACTAGAGGCAAGAAACACAACACTTGGATATATGCAAAGAGGAGGAACACCAACAGCATTTGATAGAGTATTATCAACAAAATATGGAACAAAAGCAATGCAACTTGCATTAGAAGGTAAATTTGGAACACTTGCTGTTATAAAAAATGGAAAATTGGATAGTGTTTCTTTAGAAGATGTAGTAGGAGAAAATAAAGAAATAGGAGCTGTATCTGGAAATACTGCAAAAAGCAATCAAAGAAAAGTAACTATGGATGATGATTTAGTAAAAACAGCAAGATGTGTTGGAATTAATTTAGGGGATTAAAATTGAAGTGTAAAATATATAGATTAATTTTAAGTTATATTCATTTATAATTTATAACTGGTTGATTAAAAAATTGAATATAATATAAAAAATTACAATATAAGCAAATAATTTTCACAAAATAGACACAAAATAAAAGTATTATATAAACAATCAAAACATCCCCTTTTATTTTACTGGCTAGCTTTATAAAAAAAGTTAGTCAGTTTTTTTATTGTATCGGAAAATCGGTTTTTATCTTGAGCTTCTTAAGTAGATTTTTCCGCATGCAATAAGAAAAGTATCCTTTAAAATTTCAGTAAAAAAATAATCTGTTAAAAAATATAAAATAAAAAAGACCCACCATGATAATAAATATCAATGGTGGGGAGAACTTCATGCTATGTTAGCTTTAGCTTTAGTTTTAGCTATGTTAGCAATTTTGGTTTTGAAATTTTCTAAAGCGGTAGGATTCTCAATGACGAAAGAATGTGAACCACAAAGGTTTATTCCATAAGGCTTTTCATCAGAGATCCAATCAGACAATATGTTTATCCGGTCCTGAGATAAAATAATAGAGTCTACAAAGCTACCACTTTTGGAAATTAATAAAACTAACATAATCATTCCTCCTTGGTAAAAAATCATTTAATGTATAACTTTAATTATACACCAAATTTTAAAAATAGTCAACATAAGGTAAAAAAAGATATGGTAAAAAAAGGAAATGTTAATTAAAAAAGGAAGATTATTTAAAGTAACTTCCTCATCAAAATAGCATCAAACTTATTATCATAATACCTAGCGCGTCTACCTACTTCAGAAAAACCAAATTTTTTATACAAATTAATTGCTGCAAAATTATTTTCATTAACTTCCAAATTTAAAGACTTGACTTGATTGCAAGTACACAAACTTTCAATTGAATCTAATAAAAGTTTAGCAATTCCTTGTCTTCTAAAAGACTTTTTAACAGCAATATTCATAATATCAGCCTCATCTAAAACTATTTTTATACCAGCAAAGCCAACTATTTCTTTATTAATTGTAGCTACAATAAACTTTGAATTTTCAGAAGAAAGTTCGCTCCCGCAGTATTGCTAAATTCCAAAAATCATCAAATTCACTTAAATTTAAGCAATTTAAATCTTCAAACTTCATATCTCTAATATTAATATTTTTACTTTCTAATTGCCTTTGAGCTTGAGGCTTTTTTAAATATAAAGGTAAAATTTCATTTTGAATTTTTTTATTTTTATACAAATCCAGACCAATTATTCCTAAATTATATATATCTAGCAAATTAGAGCTACTAAATTCATAATCACTAATATTTTCAAATATTATATCTTTAAAATTATCATTTAAATCACCAACAAAAATAATCTTTTGATTAGGGTATTTAAATTTTAGTTCATTTATACAATTTTCAAAACTATCTGCTACAGCTGGATTTAATGTAGTATATATGCCATCTTGTAATTTATATATTCCATAATAACAATTATTATTTTTACAATCAATTATACTACAAATAATACCTGGAACTTTTACATTTAAACTTAGAGTTTTAAGAGAATCAACGCCAATAGCAGTAATACCTAAACTATCTTGAAAAGCTTTCACAGTCGCAACTCCAATACGTATTCCAGTAAAAGATCCAGGACCTATATCACAGACTAGTAGGTCTATATCTTTTAATGTTAAATTAGTCTCGGCTAATAATTGCTCTAATGCAGGCATTAAATTTTGTGAATGGGTAAGACCATTATCTAATTCTAATTTGCGAGTTAAAGTGTTATCATCTAAAATTGCTAAGCTACATAGTTTGCTTGATGTATCTATACAAAGTAGTTTCAAAATAAATCCTCCTATCTATTTTAGAGCCATTATTTTAAATGATTAATAATATCTTTATACCTATTTCCAAAAGGCTCTAATTTAATAATTCTTTTATCCTCATTTAAATCATCTTTAATAATACTAATTTTTAAATATTCAGGTGGTAAGGCATCTTCTATTAATTCAGCCCATTCTATAATACATATACCTTTATCAAAATATTCTTCTCCACCTATTTCATAAAACTCAGAAGAATCTTCCAGCCTGTATACATCAAAATGATATATGTTTACTTTATCATTTACATATTCATTAACAATTGTAAAAGTAGGGCTTGAAATTTCGCTTTCAAGATTGAAATAAGATAAAATACCTTCAGTAAATTTTGTTTTTCCAGCACCTAATTCACCTGATAATGTAATTACATCCCCTTTTTTAAGTAGTGATGCAAGTTTCCTTCCGAAATTTAAAGTATCTTTAGTGGAATTTGAAGAAAATGTGTAATTCATATATTTAGCTCCTTGTTATTAATTAAAAAATCTTTAATAATACTAATTTTAACATAAAAAAGAAGCTAGGTCAATCGGGAAAGAGGGACGGTCCTAAAAATCCCTTCTAGCCGGGAACTTGGGGACAGACCTTGCCGGGAACTTGGGGA
>CALXCJ010000030.1 GCA_944386775.1 uncultured Clostridia bacterium | reverse complement strand
GATGGTCAGGCTGGTCTAATAAGCTATTTCAGTCTGATTTTTTACAGCCTAACCATCGATAACATACTAAACATAATTGTACTATTAATTCTAGCAGGAGTCACAATAGCAACACTATCTGGTTCAAACGGCATATTAAATAATGCACAAGATTCAAAAACAAAAACAGAAATAGCAAACCTAGAAGAAGAAGCAAGAATAATATATTCAGAATTATTAACAAACAAATATACAGAAGGAGGAAAAGACCCAAGCTTAGGAGATGTAATAAATAGATTAACAGAGAAAGGATATAACATAGTAACAAGACCTGCATCAAATTCTAGTATTACAGGAATAACCTTATCTAGCACACAATTAACACTATCCCCAAATGAAACAGCAGAAATAACTGTAACACTAGAAGGAAGTGGAGAAGGAACAAATTACTATGCAGAAATAGATGGAAACTATTATTTAATAACACAAGAAAATGGAAATATAGAAGTAGCAGAAGAAAAAACAGAAATAGAAGATGGAGAAAATACAATAATAGCAGAATCAAGTAACCCAAATATAACAGTAGAAGTAGAAGGAAACAAAATAAAAGTAACAGGAGGAAAAAATACAGAAACTGCAACAATAACAGTATCTTATGGCACAATAATTGAAAGCTGTGCTGTAGCAGTAGTAATAAAACCAACAGAAAGTAGCGTAGCAGACGCAAACAAACAAATAGAAACACCATACGGAACAATAGAAGTAATATGGCTAGATACTGAAAACAATGTAATAGAAAATCCAAATGAGCCAAAATTAACAACAGGAATGGAAAAAGTAACTTGGACAAAAACAGGAGACACCTGGACGGAAGATGCTACCGCCCAAGCACAATGGTATAACTATAAAAAAGGAACAGGAAAAGAAGACAACTTAGAATCAATGTGGGCAAATGTAAAATTAGATGGAAGTTACTTTGGATGGGTTCCAAGATATGCCTATAGAATAACATATTATAGTGATGAAGCATTAGAAAATATAACAGGATATTACGACGGATGGGGAATGTGGTCAGCAGAAGATGGAACTTTAAAATACAAAATAGACAATACACTGGAAACAGTACAGTATCAAGGAAATAAATATATAGTACACCCAGCATTTATGAATGACACAGAAAACACTTGGTCAAATGGAGGTTGGGACAGTGATTTATCCGGAATATGGGTTGCAAAATATGAAGTAAGTGGAAGTTCAGAAAAATTAAAAGTAGTACCAAATGAGTCAAGTTTAAGAGAGATTACAATAGGAGTCCAATATACAGCAGGAATAAACTATGGAGAAAGTATAGGAAATACTAGCATAAATAGTCATATGATGAAAAACAGTGAATGGGGAGCAGTAGTATATTTAGCACATAGCCAATATGGAAGAAATGGACATGAAGTAGACATAAATAATAGTAGTTCATATATAACAGGAAATGGAGGAGGAAGTCCAGATGCAAGTGAGCAAAGTGGAACTACAAACCCATTTAATACAACAATAGGAGCAAAAGCAAGTACAACAGGAAATGTATATGGAATATATGATATGTCAGGTGGAGCATATGAAAGAGTAGCAGCATTTAATAGTGTAGATACAAATGGATATTTTTCTACCTATGGTTGGACAACAGCAACAGGACTAACTACTGAAAGTAATAGTACAAAATATGCAACAAAATATGACAATACTGGGGCGAATGTTGGAACAACACCAGAATCAACAATGTCAAAAATAGGAGATGCATTAATAGAGGTAAATAAAAGTATTGGAAGTAGTTCAATAAGTGCAAATAACCATTGGTTTAATGATTATTCTTACTTTGCAAGTTCTAGCGGTCCATTCTTCCTACGCGGAGGTCACTACAACGGTGGGGCTTCTGCAGGTTTATTTAACTCTGATTACTCGGTTGGCGGTAACTATTCCAACGGTAGTTTTCGCTTAGCACTTTGTTTCTAGCACTTCGATACAAAAAAGAAACATAAAGTTTCTCTCCCAGAAGGGCAATTTTTAAGGAAATTGCCGAGAAATTTTAAAATTAATCAATAAAGCAGGTTAAAAAAGCCTGTTTTATTGTTGTTTTTTAGTTATCCCAACACAAAGAAATAAATGGAAGTATAAATATATAAAAAAATATAAAATGCAATTACAGATATCATCCAATAGTATCCAAAAAGAAACTGTATTACAAAAAAGCGTCTACTTAGCAAAATATTCAAATCGCCTTTCTTTGGGATTTTTAAAAAGTTTCCATTTTTTATCCTATTCTAAAGATTTTAGTCATTGACATTACAATAAAAATGAGGTAAAATTTTCTAATAAAAATTAAATAGGGGTAAATATGAGAAAAATAATTGTTAGTAAAAAATATGACAATAAAAAATTAGATAAAACAATACTAGACCAAATACCACAAATAAACACCAACACATTTTATAAACTACTAAGAAAAAAAGACATAAAAGTAAACAATAAAAGAGTAAATAAAAATATCCTAGTAAATGAAAATGACGAAATACTAGTATATATCCCAGAAAATATAATAGAAAAAAAAGAAAACATAAATAAAATATATGAAGATGATAACATAATAATAATAGATAAACCAATAAACATTGAAGTAACAGGAGAAAATAGTTTAACAACAATTATTCATAAACTATATAATGAAAATGATTTTAAACCAATGCCTTGCCACAGACTAGATAGAAACACAAGTGGGCTAATTTTATTTGCCAAAAATAGTAAGTCACTAAATATTTTATTACAAAAATTTAAAAATAAAGAAATAGAAAAACACTATCTAGCACTAGTATATGGAATACCAAATAAAATCCAGGAAAGAAAAATGGCATATTTATTTAAAGACAATAAAAAATCGCAGGTATATATAAGTGATATTCCAAAAAAAGGATATGTAAAAATCATTACAAAATATAAAATTCTTCAAAAAAACTCTAATAATACAAGCATATTAGATGTTCAAATAGAAACCGGAAAAACGCACCAAATAAGAGCTCATTTAGCACATATGGGCTATCCAATTATCGGTGACGGAAAATACGGAATAAACAAAATAAACCAAGAATTTAAAAAGAAATATCAAATGCTTATAAGTTATAAAATAAAATTTGATTTTAAGACAGATGCAGGAATTTTAAATTATTTAAACAAAAAGGAATTCATAAAAAATGTTGATATAAATAAAATTAATTAATAATTTATAACTTGATAATAAAAAATATAAAATAAATAAGATTAATTAATAATTCATAATTCAATAATAAAAAATGCAAAATGAATAAAATTAATTGATAATTTACAATTCAATAATAAAAAAATGTAAAATAAATAAAATTAATTAATAATTAATAATTCAATAACAAAAAAATGCAAAATAAATAAAATTATTATAATTAATTAAAAGAAAGGAAATGACGAAATGACAATAGCAGAAGTAAGCAAAAAATATAATTTAACACCAGACACAATAAGATATTACGAAAAAATCGGTTTAATTCCAAAAGTTCCAAGAAATAAAAGTGGAATAAGAGATTTTGACGATGAATCTTGCAGATGGATTGAGTTTATTAAATGTATGAGAAACTCAGGAATGCAAATAGAAGTTTTAATTAAATATGTAGAGTTATTCAAACAAGGTGAAAATACAGTAAAAGAAAGAAGAAACTTGCTAGTGGAACAACGCCAAAAATTATTAAAAAAAGAAGAAGATATAAAAAATACAATAGAAAGGCTAAATTATAAAATAAAAGTATATGATGAAATAGTAGAAGGCAAAAGGAAAGATTTTTTAGATAAGCCATATATGTAGATAAAAAGAGGAACGAAACTAAAAAGGAAAGATTTTTTAGATAAACCATATATGTAGATAAAAAGGAGGAACGAAACTAAAAAATGACAAATTTATTAATAAAATTATTCATAAAAAACAATCAAGATATAAAAAATCAAGAAGTCAGAAGTAAATATGGAATGTTATCAACAGCTACTGGAATAATTGTAAACATACTACTATCAATCTTCAAAATGGTAGTAGGAGTAATTTCAGGTTCAATATCAATAATATCAGATGCACTAAATAACATAACAGATGTAGGTTCATCTGTTGTTACCATGATAGGTTTCAAACTTTCACAAAAAAGTGTAGATAAAGATCACCCTTGGGGTCATGGAAGAATGGAGTACATAACAGCATTTATAGTAGATGTGATAATTATTTTAGTTGGAGTAGAATTATTTAAAACTTCAATAGACAAAATAATAAATCCAGAACTTCCAGAAATAAGTACTGTTACATTAATTATATTAGTAGTTGCAATCCTTGCAAAATTTTGGCTATTTGTTTTTTATAATAAAATAGCAAAAAAGATAGACTCTCAAGCAATTAAAGGAACAGCATATGATAGTATTTCAGACGTTGCATCAACACTTGTTGTATTGGTATCTGCAATTATTGCAAAACAATTTGGAATATCAATAGATGGATATGCAAGTATATTTGTTTCAATATTTATTCTATATACAGGATTTAAAGCAATGAAAGAAACTGTAGATATTTTGCTAGGTCAAAAACCAGACAGTGATTTTGTAAAAGAAATAGAAGAATTTGCAGTAAAATATGACTTAATACAAGGAATTCACGATTTAATGATCCATGACTACGGGCCAGGAAGAAAAATAATATCATTCCATGCAGAAGTTCCAGCAAATTGTGATATCTGCAAAGCACATGACATAATAGACCAAATGGAGCAAGATATTTATAAAAAATTCAATTGTATAACTACAATACACATGGATCCAATAGTTGTAGATAATGATGAAATAAATATGATGAAAGATATAACAGAAAAAATTGTAAAAGAAATGAATCCAGAATTTTCAATCCATGATTTTAGAATGACAGATGGTGGTGGACGTACAAATTTAATATTTGATTTAGTTGTACCAAGAGAAAAAGAGTATGATTTAGCACTTATAAAAAGAGAGATAGAAGAAAAGATACATAAACAAAATGAAAAATACTATGCAGTAGTAAAAGTAGAATATTCATTTGTATAAATAAAATTTTATTAAATTTTGTAAGCTAAGTTTTATAAATAGAATTTAATTAATTTTTGCAAGATACAAATAAAGGATAAAATAAATTATTTTTAGTTACAAAATGTAAATAAAATTAAAGTAGGTAAATCTAATAATAGGAGAAATATATGTTATCAGTACTAGAAGTAAAAAGGAAGTTACCAAAAGATTTTATAGAAAATTTATATAATCTATATACTCCTGTAATGGTTGATAAAATATTATCAGGCTTAAATGGAAAAAGATATGTAACATTAAGAGTAAATACACTAAAATATACAATTCAAGACCTAATGAAGTACTTTAAAGAAAGAAATATAAAATTTGAAAGAGTACCCTTTTGGAAGGAAGCTTTAATTATAAAAAATCAAACAGAAAAGCAAATTCAAGAATTAGATATTTATGAAAAGGGATATATATATTTGCAAAATTTGTCAAGTATGATACCACCGCTCATTTTAGAACCAAGACCAGGAGAAAAAATATTAGACTTGACTTCAGCTCCTGGTAGTAAAACAACGCAAATTGCAGCATTAATGGAAAATAAAGGATATATTTTAGCAAATGAGCTAGATAAAATAAGATGTAAAAGGCTAGAATATAATATAGAAATGCAAGGAGCAAAAATAGTAGAAGTATCAAATAAAAGAGGAGAAGTTATAGGAAAACTATATGAAGGAAAGTTTGATAAAGTTTTATTAGATGCACCTTGTAGTGGAGAAGGTACATTTTTAGCAAATGATGCAAGAACCTATAGAAATTGGAGTAAAAAAACAGTAACTGAACTTTCAAAAATGCAAAAAAAATTAATAAAAAGTGCATATCAAGCTGTAAAAAATGATGGAATAATAGTATATTCTACTTGTACAATGAATGTAGAAGAAAATGAAAATATTTTGAGTTATGCATTAAAAGAGCTTGACTTAAAACTAATTGATATAAACTTAGAATTAAAAAATTCAGTAAAAGGATTTCAAGTAGAAGGACAAGATTTTAAAAAAGCAATAAGAATATTGCCAAATGAAAGTTATGAAGGTTTTTTTGTTGCAAAATTTCAAAAAAAGCTATGACTAGTAAATGAAAATATCATCTCAAATAAGTTGTTGCAAAAATTCAAAAAAAGCCTTGCAAACGCTAAAAAAAAATGATATAATAATAACGTTTAAAAAAATAAACACATAAAGCAAGTCTTAAAGGGAGTGCCAAATGGTCCGGAAAGACGAAGAACTTTATGGAAGTAAAAACAAAAAGGGAGGAATAAAAAATGGCAGTAGTTGCAATGAAACAATTACTTGAAGCAGGTGTTCACTTTGGACATCAAACAAGAAGATGGGATCCAAAAATGGCAGAATACATATTTCAAGCAAGAAATGGAATCCATATAATCGATTTACAAAAGACATCAAAAAAATTAGATGAAGCATATGCATTCTTAAAAGAACAAGTAGAAGAAGGAAAAACAGTTCTATTTGTAGGAACAAAAAAACAAGCACAAGAATGTATGAAAGAAGCAGCAATCAAATGTGGAATGTACTATGTAGACCAAAGATGGCTTGGAGGAATGTTAACAAACTTTGACACAATAAGAGCCAGAGTACAAAGACTAAAAGACTTAGAAACAATGCAAGAAGATGGAACATTTGATGTATTACCAAAAAAAGAAGTAATACTACTTAAAAAAGAAATGGAAAAACTAGAAAGAAACCTAGGTGGAATCAAAGACATGGAAGAAATCCCAGGAGTAATATTCCTAGTAGATCCAAAAAAAGAAAGAATAGCAGTATTAGAAGCTAAAAAATTGGGTATACCAGTAATAGGACTAGTAGACACAAACTGCAATCCAGAAGAAGTAGATTACGCAATTCCTGGAAATGACGACGCTATAAGAGCTGTAAAACTAATTGCAGATGTTATGGCAAACGCAGTAATAGAAGGGAAACAAGGTGAAAGCTTCGAAACAGAAACAGATGTAGAATCAGAAATGCAAGATGCAGTTGCAGAAGAACCAAAAGATATGGAAGAAGTAGTAGAAAATAGCGAAGAACAAAAAGAAGATTAATTAAAAAATTATTATATAATAAATAGAGATATAACAAAATTGAATTTGAAATATATTATATAAAAAGTCAAAATATAATAAAATTAAATTTGAAATATATTATATAAAAAGTCAAAATATAATAAAATTAAATTTGAAATATATTATATAAAAGCCAAAATATAATAATAACAAATTCAAAATATCTTATATTAAAAGTAAAAATATAATAAAAGTAAAATTAAAGGGCGAGCATCGCTCGTGCGAACTATTCGGACGTGGTGCTAGCCCTTAATTAAAATAAAAAAATAAAGGAGGAAAAATAATGGTTACAGCAAGTTTAGTAAAAGAACTAAGAGAAAAAACAGGAGCAGGAATGATGGACTGCAAAAAAGTATTAACAGAAACAGATGGAGATATGGAAAAAGCAATAGAACTATTAAGAGAAAGAGGAATAGCAAAAGCTGCTAAAAAATCAGGAAGAGTAGCAGCAGAAGGGCTAGTTGAATGTTACATCTCAGAAGACGGAAAAGTAGGAGCAATAGTAGAAGTAAACTCAGAAACAGACTTTGTAGCAAAAAATGAAGAATTCAGAACATTTGTACAAAATGTAGCAAAACAAATAGTAGAAAAAAATCCAAAAGATGTAGAAGAATTACTAGCACAAGAAGCAATATTTGAAGCAGGAAAAACAGTAAATGAAGCATTAATTGGAAAAATAGCAACAATAGGAGAAAACCTAAGTATAAGAAGATTCAAAAGATTCGAATCAAAAGGACTACTTGAAAAATATATCCATGGAGATGGAAAAATAGCAGTACTAATAAACATGTCAAAAGGTGACAAAGAAGTTGCAAAAGGCCTATGCATGCAAATTGCAGCAGCAAGACCAGAATATGTAAGAAGAGAAGAAGTACCACAAGAAAGAGTAGACAAAGAAATGGAAATCCTAAAAGTTCAAGCAATGAACGAAGGAAAACCAGAACAAATAGCAGAAAAAATAGTACAAGGAAGAGTTGGAAAATTCTACGAAGAAATCTGCTTAGTAGACCAAATATTTGTAAAAGACTCATCACTAAAAATATCTGACCTACTAAAACAAAAAGATGCAGAAGTAGTAGAATTTGCAAGATTCGAAAAAGGTGAAGGAATAGAGAAAAAAGAAGAAAACTTTGCAGAAGAAGTAATGAAACAATTAAAATAAAAAAATACCTCAAATAAAAAGCAATTTAGAATTGCTTTTTATTTTGGTCAATCTGGGACAGGTCCCTCGTGACCAAAAATGGTCAATCTGGGACAGGTCCCTCGTGACCAAAAATGGTTAACTTGGGACAGGTCCCTCGTGACCAAAAATGGTTAACTTGGGACAGGTCCCTCGTGACCAAAAATGGTTAATTTGGGACAGGTCTCAACTGACCAAAATAGTTAATTTGTGATAGCTATTAACTGACTAAAGATAGTTAGCCGGGTAGAGGCTAAGATGCTATGTGTCATAATTTAAAATTATGTTGACAATAGATTTGGAAAGTTATATAATTTATCTACTATACTAAATGGAGGTATTATTATGTTAAGAAAATTTTTAGAGAAAGTGTCAACTGATGCGAATTATGCAGTAATGAAGACTCAAGACGAAATTGTTGTTACTCGGGTAGTAGATGGAAAGACTATTGCAAGAGAAATGCAATCTCAAGGAAAAGAAAAAAATCTAATTGTTCAATTAGATTTAGGGGAGGAAGAGCTAAATAAATTTGGAATGTTATTGTAACTAAGTATAATTTTACTGGGGTATAAGTTATTAATACCCCAGTTTTTAATGCTTAAATTGACTATATAATAACTTAAGTTTTAATAATTCTAAAATGTATAAATTATAAATAATTATAATAATATCAAAATTTTTGAGAACTTTTCAGAACTTTTCAGAACTTATTTTTTTCGGAACTTATTTTTTTTCGAACTTATATTAAAAAAATTAATATGTTACTCTAAAAATTAAGAAAATCTTAAAAAAATACTATTCAATTTACAAAATATATGATAGAATAGCAAAAGATAAATAAAAAGGAGTTGAAAAAATGTCAGAAGTAAAATATAAAAGAGTATTATTAAAATTAAGTGGAGAAGCACTAGCTGGAAGTAAAAAAACAGGAGTAGATGCAGAAACAGTAGGGAAAATATGTGATAAAATAAAAGAAGTAGTAGAACTTGGTGTAGAAGTTGCAATAGTAGTTGGAGGTGGAAATTTCTGGAGAGGTAGAAATGGACACGAAATGGAAAGAACTACAGCAGACTATATGGGAATGCTTGCAACTGCAATGAATGGTTTAGCACTTCAAGATGCATTAGAAGCAAGAGGAATATATTCAAGAGTTCAAACAGCAATAGAAATGAGAGAAATTGCAGAACCATTTATACAAAGAAAAGCAGAAAAACACCTAAGCAAGGGAAGAGTTGTAATATTTGCTTGTGGAACAGGACACCCATATTTTACAACAGATACAGCAGCAGTATTAAGAGCAACAGAAATAAAAGCTGATATAATTTTACTTGGAAAAGCAATTGATGCAGTATACTCAGCAGACCCAAAAATAGAGCCAGATGCAATAAGATTTGAAGAAATATCATACTTAGATGTATTAAATAAAGACTTAAAAGTAATGGATTCAACAGCAACAGCAATGTGTAGAGACAACAATATTCCACTACTAGTATTTGGAATAGCAGATCCAGAAAACATAGTAAGAGCAGTAAAAGGAGAAAAAATAGGAACAATAGTAAGTTAATTGTATTATTTGAAAGGAAAAATAGTAATGTTAAAAAATCATGAAGAGAATATATATCCATATAGTGATATTGGAAATGAACCTATATATGGAACATCAAAAAAATTTAGGCAAAAACAAAGAGTAAGTGTAGAACTACTTACATCAAAAGATATAGAAGAAATATTGAAAAGTAAGACAGAATTTGAAAATGAAGAGAAAAAGGAAAGAAACTAATAAAATATAAAAAATTATTAGTAATAATTTCTATATTTTATATAAATTAAAATTAAAGAGGAGGAAATAACCAATGGATTATTCAAATATTAAAGAAAGAATGGAAAAAACAATAAATGTATATGCAGAAAAACTAGCAGAAGTAAGAGCAGGAAGAGCAAACCCTGCAATATTAAATAAAGTAAAAATCGATTATTATGGTACACCAACACCAATAAACCAAGTAGCAGGTGTTTCAGTTCCAGAAGCAAGACTAATTGTAATTCAACCTTGGGATATGAGCATACTAAAAGAAATAGAAAAAGCAATACTTACATCAGATATAGGAATAAACCCTAACAATGACGGAAAAGTAATAAGACTTGCATTCCCAGAACTAACAGAAGAAAGAAGAAAAGAATTAGTAAAAGATATAAAGAAAATGGCAGAAGAAGCAAAAGTTGCTGTAAGAGCAGTTAGACGTGATGGAATAGAGCAAGCAAAAGCAGATCAAAAAGAAGGAAATATAACAGAAGATGAACTAAAACAAGCAGAAACAGAAATACAAAAAATCACTGATAAAAACATAGAAGAAATAGACAAAATACTAGAAAACAAAGAAAAAGAAATTATGTCTGTATAAAGCAAAAATGTCCAAAAAAGAAATTATCACAAAATGGGGACAAATAAAAATCGAAAAGAAGGAACTTATATGAGTTTTAAGGAACAATTAAAAAAATATCAAGATATAATTAATAACGAATTAGTAAAATATTGTAAGAATAAAGATTGTTATGAAAAGCAATTAAACGATTCTATGGAATATAGTTTGCTTGCAGGAGGAAAAAGGTTAAGACCAATATTAGTTATTGCTACATATCAGCTTTTTAAAGATGATTATTCAAGATGTATGCCATATGCAATAGCAATAGAGATGGTGCACAATTTTTCATTAATACATGATGACTTGCCAGGGATAGATAATGATGATTTTAGACATGGCAAACCAACAAATCATAAACAATTTAATGAAGCTACAGCAATTTTAGCAGGAGATGCTCTTTTAAATAATGCATACATGATATTAAGCCAAGATTTGAAAAAAACTATTAACCCTCAAAAAAATGCAGATATTGATGAGTTCGTAAAAAATGCAAGTTTAAAAGATGACTTCGCAAAAGATGCAAACTTAAAAGATAAGTTAGCAAAAGATGAAAGCTTAAAAGATGAGTTTGCACAGGATGTAAGTTTAAAAGATAAGTTTGCACAGGATGAAAGCTTAAAAGATGAGTTTGCACAGGATGTAAGTTTAAAAGATAAGTTTGCACAGGATGAAAGTTTAAAAGATGAGTTTGCAAAAGATATAAATTTAAAACTAGAAGTATTCCAAGAATTTACAACTGCAGTTGATAGAATGATTGCAGGGGAGTATGTGGATACAGAAGCCGAAGGAAAAGAAATTACTAAGGAGGAATTAGAATATATCCACAAAAATAAAACAGGAGCTTTATTAAAGTTATGTGTAAGAATGGGAGCAATTTTAGCAGGAGCAGAAAAAAGTGACATAGAAAATCTAACAAACTATGCAGATAAAATAGGTTTAGCTTTTCAAATCAAAGATGATATATTATCTGAAGAGGGCGATGAAAAGCAATTAGGAAAACCAGTTGGAAATGATAAAGAAAGAAAAAAATGTACATATGTATCACAATATGGCTTAGCTGGAGCAAAAAATAAATTAGAACAACTAACAAATGAAGCTATAAACGATTTAAAAATATATGGCTTAAAAGCAGAATTTCTAAATGAACTTGCACTATATATAGCAAATAGAAATAAATAATTAAAAAAAGAATAAATTAACTAAAAATAAATAAAATTAACAAGGGGAGCAAAATGAATCAAGAAAATTTACCTAAACATATAGCAATTATCATGGATGGAAATAGAAGATGGGCAAAAGCAAAAGGAATGCCATCAAACTTTGGACATAGAGAAGGAGCAAAAACATTAGAAAAAATAGTAAGATATGCAAACAAAATAGGAATTAAACACATAACAGTATATGCATTTTCAACAGAAAATTGGAAAAGAACATCAGAAGAAGTATCAGCACTTATGGGATTATTCCAAAGCTATTTAGATGACTACAGTAAAAGAGCAGACTCTGAAAATATAAAAGTAAAAATAATAGGAAGCAGAGAAGGACTATCTAAAAGAATGCAAGACAGCATAGAAAAATGTATGGAAAGAACAAAAAATAATACAGGAATTGTATTTAATATTGCGCTAAACTATGGTGGTAGAGATGAAATACTAAGAGCTGTACAAAATATTGCAGAAAAAGTACAAAAAAATGAAATATTACCAAATCAAATAACAGAAGAAATGATATCAGATAATTTATATACAAAAGGACAGCCCGATCCAGACTTACTTATAAGAACAAGTGGAGAAATAAGACTTAGCAACTTTTTACCTTGGCAACTTGTATATTCAGAATTTGTTTTTATAGATAAAAATTGGCCAGACTTTTCAGAGCAAGACTTAAGGGATGCGATAGAAATATATCAGAAAAGAACTAGAAAATTTGGAGCAAATTAGATATATCAAGAATAAGTAAAAAGTATATAAATAATAAGTAAAAAATATATCAAGAATAAGTAAAAAGAATATAAATAATAAGTAAAAAATATATCAAGAATAAGTAAAAAATATATAAAAAATAAACAAAAACAAAATAACAATAAGCACGAACAACTAAAAACACAATTACTAAACCAAAAATAAGAAAGGAAAAATACAAATGGATATAAAAAGAATTACATCAGGCTTGCTTGGATTTCCGCTTGTAGTAATAACATTTTTAATAGGAAATATATATGTAGTAGATATATTACTAACAATAGTAACAATAATTGCTATGGACGAATATTTAAATGCAGTATCAAAAGTATGTAAGCCAATAAGATGGGTTGGTTATGTAAGTTGTTTAGGAGTATTATTTTTACACATAATACCAAAAGAAAACTTACAAACAGTAATGATGATTTCAATACCAACAATAATATTAATATTATTTTCTCATATTATAGCAACAAACATGAAAATAACATTTAAAGATGTAGCATATACATTTATGGGTATAATATATATTGTACTATTTATGATGTTTATATCAATAATAAATGGAATGCCAGACGGAAAAATTCTAATTTGGTACACAATATTTGCAGCATGGGGAACAGATATATTTGCATTTTTCATAGGGCAAAAATTTGGAAAACACAAATTTAGCAAAGTAAGCCCCAAAAAATCTATAGAAGGATGTATAGCAGGAACAATTGGAGCAGTAGTTATAATGCTAATTTACACATATATAGCAAACACATATTGGAATATGGATTATTCATATATATACATAAGCATAATAGGTGTAATATTAAGTTTAATTAGCCAAATAGGAGATTTTGCAGCATCTAGTATAAAAAGATATGTAGATATAAAAGACTACAGTAACCTAATACCAGGGCATGGTGGAATTTTAGATAGAATAGACAGTTTAATGTTTTTAGCACCATTTGCATATTTATTCTTTACCGGGATTTAGGGACGGTCCTTAAAATCCCGGCTAGCCGGGATTTTTGGGACGGACCTAGAAAAAATTATTTAAGAAGGGAGTCTTGTATTGATAGCTTTCATAATTTCAGCCATAAAAATAATATTTCTTTTAGGATTTTTAATCTTAATTCATGAAGCAGGGCACTTAATAGTTGCCAAATTATGCAAAGTAAAAGTAAACGAATTTTCTATAGGATTTGGAAAAAAGATATGGCAAAAGCAAGGAAAAGAAACTAAATACACTATAAGAATAATACCACTTGGTGGATTTTGTAGTATGGAAGGGGAAGAAGCAAGGTCAGAAAGCATAGGTTCATTTTTCAAAGCAAGTATTCCAAAAAGAATAGCAATAGTACTTGCAGGTGCTACAGTTAACATTTTATTTGGTATTATAGTATATTTTATACTTATTTCCCAATCAGGAACATTTGTCACAAATGAGATAGACAGTTTACTTGATGGATATTCAGCTCAGCAAATAGGTTTGCAATCAGGTGACAAAATAATAGAGATGAATGGTAAAAAAATACAAAGTAAATATGATCTAGATGAAGTAACTAAAAAAATAACAGGAGACCAAGAAGTAGATATAAAAATAGAACGAGATGGAAATGAGTTAGAATATAAAACTAAACTTACAGAGGTAAAACAAAAAATTACAGGAATATATTTAGATGATGAAGCAAAAATCGTAACAATTGAAAAGGATAGTGCAGCTGAAAAAAGTGGATTAAAAGCAAATGATAAAATAATAAAAGTAAATGATGTAGAAATAAATCAAGATGTAAACAAAATTTTATCAGCAATACAAGAGACTGATGAAGAAGATATAAAACTCGAAATAAAAAGAGGAAGTCAAAATTTACAAGTAACCTTAACTCCTGATTATGAGTCAACATATTATTTAGGTGTGAATTTAAAACAAGCAGAAGGAACTTTTTTAAACCATGTAATTTATGGGGGAATGGAAACAAAAATATTTTTATTTTCAATAGTAGATAATATAAAACAATTATTTACAGGAAATGTTGGTATTGACCAAATGATGGGACCTGTTGGAATATCAGAGGCAGTAGCTAAAACGAATGGATGGCAAGAATTTATATATTTACTTGCATTAATTTCTCTTTCACTAGGGGTAACTAACCTTTTACCAATACCTGCTTTAGATGGTGGAAAAATATTAATATTGCTGATTGAGGCAATTAGAAGGAAGCCTTTAAAAGAAGAGACTGAAATAAATATACAAATGATTGGGTTTACTATATTGATAGTTTTGGCATTATATGTTTCTTATAATGATATTTTAAGGTTATTTTAATAATATTTAATTAATTTACAATTCGAAATAGACTGCTATGGAAAGAAAATAAATACTTTCAATAGCTTCTTTTTCATATTAAATTAAAGGCTGTAAGTTGTAACTATGAATTGGATAATTAAATATAATATTAGTTATTCTTAAGTGTAAAAATTTTTGTAGGATAAAATGAGCTATAGTACTTTTTATAGAAATTAGCTTTTAATTATATTCGAATAAAGTAGTAAAATCAATATAGTTTGAACAGTAACTGAGATTGTAAATTTTTAGTGAAAAATAAGGTATAATGTTTTCAAAAATTTTCTAAATATGGTATAATATAGATATAGAATAAATAATTGTAAAATAGAAATAGTTTTAAAATAAAAGTAAAAAAATCCAGAAATAGAATTTAACATAAGAGGAGGGAAACATATGCCATATATAGAATTTAAAAATGTATGTAAAGAATACAAAATGGGTGAAATCATAATAAAAGCCCTAGATAGCGCCAACTTTTCAATAGAAAAAGGAGAGCTAGTAGTAATAGTAGGTCCTAGTGGGGCCGGAAAAACTACGGCTTTAAACATATTAGGAGGCATGGACCAAGTAACCTCAGGAGATGTAATAGTTGACAATAAAAATATTGCAAAACTAAAAAATAAAGAATTAATAAAATATAGAAGAGAAGATATTGGATTTGTTTTTCAGTTTTATAATCTAGTACAAAACTTAACGGCAATAGAAAATGTAGAACTTGCAACACAAATATGTAAAGACTCAATTGATCCTAGTGAAGTTATGGATAAAGTAGGTCTAAAGGATAGAAAAAACAATTTTCCATCACAATTATCAGGAGGAGAACAACAAAGAGTTGCAATAGCAAGGGCAATAGCTAAAAATCCAAAACTATTGTTATGTGATGAACCTACAGGAGCATTAGATTATAAAACAGGAAAACAAATTTTAAAATTATTACAAGATACAGCAAGAAAAGAAAATATGACAGTACTAATAATTACACACAATGCCGCAATAGCACCTATGGCAGATAAAATAATAAGATTTAAAAATGGAACAGCAGAAAGTTGCGAAATAAACAATAATCCAAAACCAGTAGAAGAAATAGAATGGTAAAAATCTTTATATGGAGGTGAAGTTAAAATGAAAATAAAAAAAGCTTTATTAAAAGATAGTTTTAAAGAAATAAAAGCTTCATATAAAAGATTTATATCAATTATGCTTATGGCATTACTTGGAGTAGGATTTTTTGCAGGTTTAAGAGCTACATCTCCAGATATGGTAAATTCTATAGATAGTTATTATAAAAATCAAAATGTATATGATATAGAAGTAGTTTCAACATTAGGTCTAACAAATGAAGATATTGAAGCCTTAAAACAAATTGAAAATGTTGGAGAAGTGTATGGAACATATAGCCAAGATGGTTTAGTAAAAGATGGAGAAAAAGAAACTGTTACAAAAATTTTAACTTTAGATGATGTAAATAAGCCAGTATTAATAGAAGGTACAATGCCACAAAATGCATCAGAATGTTTAGTAGAAGAAAAATTTTTAACAGATAATAATAAAAAAATAGGTGATACAATCCAAATAGAAAGTAAGTTAGAAATGGCAGAAGGAGAAGATTTAGATGAATTAGTTCAAGAAGCAAGTGGAAATGAATCAGAAGAAGTATCACAAGAGGCAAGTGCAAATGAAAAAGAAGAAGTATCTCAAGAGGCAAGTGCAAATGAAACAGAAGAAGTATCCCAAGAAGCAAACAATGGAACATCTGAAACTGAACCAGAAGAAATAGCTACTGAAACATCTGATGAGCAAAACTACCTAAAAAATCAAACACTAAAAATAGTAGGAACAGTAGAAAGCCCTTTATATATTTCAAGAGAAAGAGGAACAAGCAGGCTAGGTTCAGGACAAATAAATTCATACATATATGTAACAAAAGATAATATTAATCAAGAAGTATATACAGAAATTTATATAAAACTAAAAAATAGTGATGAATATAAAACATCCACAAACAGTTATGAAAAATATGTAGAAGAAACCAAAAATAATATTGAAGCCATAAAAGAAGAAAGAGAAAATGCAAGATACCAAGAATTAATAGATGAAGCAAACCAGAAAATTGCAGAAGCAGAAGAGGAATTAAATTCTGAAAGGCAAAAAGGTGAAAGTCAAATCCAAGAAGCGGAGCAAAAAATTCAAGATGGGAAAAACCAAATAGCAAATGCAGAAAAAGAAATAGCACAAAATGAAAAAGAAGCAAATTCTAAATTTTCATCATCACAAAGTCAAATAAATTCTGCAAAGGAAGCACTTACAAAAAGTGAAAAAGAATATAATTCAAATAAAGCAACATTAGAAACAGTATTTAAAGAAGCTGAAAATCAAAAGAAAACATTGCAAGAAAACATAGAAAATGTAAATACAAGTTTAGAGCAAGTAAATGCAAGTTATTTAGAATTAACAGAAAAATTAGAAATGAAAGATTTACCAGAAGAAGAAAAATTAGCATTAGAAAAATCAAAAACAGAGCTAGAAACTAAAAAATCAGAACTAGAAACTACCAAAACTACCTTAGAAAAAAATCTAACAGAGCTTGAAAATAAAGTATCAGAAGGAAAGCAAGAGTTAAAGCAAGCAAGTAGCAAAATTCAATCTGCTAAACTAGAGATTGAAAAGCAAGAAAAAGCTCTACAAACTGCAAAAAGTCAAACAAATGCTCAAATTGCATCTGCAAAACAGGAATTAGAAACATCAAAACAAGAGATAAAAAGTGGAGAAGAGGATTTAGAAGCAAGTAAACTAGAATTCAACCAAAAAATACAAGAAGCGGAAGGGAAACTAATAGATGCAAAAGAAGAAGTCAAAAAAATAGAAAATCCAGTTTGGTATATATTAGACAGAAAACAAAATTCAGGATATAGTAGTTTTGTCCAAGATACTGAAAGTATAGAAAATTTAAGCCTTGTTTTCCCAGTAGTATTTTTTGCAATAGCAATACTTGTATCATTAACATCAATGACAAGAATGGTAGAAGAACAAAGGCAAGAAATAGGAACATTAAAAGCATTAGGATATAATAAATTTCAAATATCAATTAAATACATCATATATTCTAGCTTAGCTTGTATAATTGGTGGAATAATTGGAATGAATATAGGCTTCCAACTATTGCCAAGAATTATATGGGATATGTACGAAATGATGTATAATATGCCAGAATTTTTAGTACAATTTGATATAGCAAATGCAACATTAGGTTTAGCACTAATTTATATATGTATAGTAGGAGCAACACTATACTCTATATTAAGAGAATTAAGGCAAACACCGGCTAATTTGTTAAGACCAAAATCTCCAAAACTAGGAAAAAGAGTTTTACTTGAAAGAATAACATTTATTTGGAAAAGACTTAATTTTTCACATAAAGTTACAATAAGAAATATTTTTAGATATAAGAAAAGATTTTTAATGACAATAATTGGAATTTTCGGATGTACTTCATTAATACTAGCAGGCTTTGGACTTAAAGATTCTATTTCTAAAATATTGCCATATCAGTATGAAAAAATATTTAACTATGATATGCAAGTAGCATTAAAAAATACATTAACACAAGAACAAATAGAAAATGTAAAAAATTCTTTAAAGAGTAATGATAAAGTACTAGATATAGTAGAAAGCTATATGTTATCAGGTACAGCAAACTATAACGAATCACAAGAAGATGTGCAAATAATAATACCAGATAACATAGAAGAAATGAAAAAAGTAATAAATCTAATAGACTTAAATACAGAAGAAGAAATAAACTTGCCAAATGATGGTGTAGTAATTACAGATAAACTCTCACAATTATTAGGCGTAAAAGTAGGGGACACAATAAAAATAAAAGATTCAAATGATGTAGAAAAAGAAGTAAAAGTTTCAAACATTGCAGAAAATTATATATATCATTATGTATATATGTCAAAAGAATACTATCAAAATCTATATCAAGAAGAATATAGCACAAATGTTATATTTGTAAAGGACAATAATTTATCAGAAGAAGAGGAACAAGAAATTTCTAAAAATCTAATTTCAATGAATGAAGTTTCAACAGTTCAACTTTCAAAAACAATAATGAAAACTTTAGATGATACCATGAACTCTTTAAATTATGTAGTAATAATTTTAATAGTTTCAGCAGGATTGCTTGCATTTGTAGTACTATATAATTTAGCAAATGTAAATATAAGTGAAAGAATAAGGGAACTTGCCACAATTAAAGTTTTAGGTTTTTATGATAGAGAAGTATATTCATATGTGACAAGGGAAACTATATTACTTACAGTTATAGGAATACTTTTAGGTTTGGTTGGAGGATATTTCTTAAACTTTTACATTATAGGAACATGTGAAATTGACATGTTGAGGTTTGTTAAAATTATTGATCCAATAAGTTATTTGTATGCTATACTTATAACAGTTGCATTTACTATAATTGTAAATATATTTACATATTTTGCTTTGAAGAAAATAGATATGATAGGAAGTTTAAAAAGTGTAGAATAAATTAATCTGGTAAAATTATGAGGAGAAGTAAAAATAAAATAGAGAGGTAATAAATATGAGTGAAAAAAGAAAAGATTATTTAGATTGGGACGAATATTTTATGGCAATAGCAAAACTTTCTGCAATGAGAAGCAAAGACCCATCAACACAGGTTGGAGCTTGCATTGTAAGTAATGACAACAGAATATTATCAATAGGATATAATGGAGCACCAAATGGTTTTAATGATGATGACTT
This sequence comes from uncultured Clostridia bacterium, assembly GCA_944386775.1. Taxonomy (GTDB): domain Bacteria; phylum Bacillota; class Clostridia; order TANB77; family CAG-508; genus CAG-269. The sequence continues at coordinate 1,139 of CALXCJ010000030.1, read as the reverse complement.
TCCTTGGTCAAGAGAAGGAGAGAACTTAGAAACAAAGTATCCATATGTGTGCCATGCAGAAATGAATGCAATTTTAAATTATAGAGGAAGTAAAAAAGACTTAGAAAATGCAAAAATATATGTGGATTTATTTCCTTGTAATGAATGTGCAAAAATTATTATCCAGTCAGGAATAAAGGAAGTTGTTTATTTATCAGATAAATATGCAGATAGTGAAAATAATATAGCATCAAGAAAATTATTTGATAACTGCCATGTAAAATATTCGAAAATTAAGTTAAAACAAGAGAGAAAAATAGAAATAGACTTAAAATAATTATTGCTTAAATAGTTTAAAATTAATTTATTTACTTGAAAGTAGTTTTTCTAATGTGAGAGTATTGGAAAGTTTAAGTAAGTTTAAAACTTCTTATGATAATTTCTAAAAATTTTAATATTAAAATTAAATAAGTAAAAATCTAGCTTGGTAAGAAAAGTTACTGATTCTAACAGAACATTTTCTTATCAAGCTAGACTTTTCTTATTGTATAGGAAAAATCCGCTTTTATCTTGAGCTACATAAGAAGATTTTTCCGTATACAACAAGAAAAGTGACCTTTAAAAGACCTGCGAGAGCTTTGCTTATATTAGCTTCGCTACTTTTCTTATTTTAATGTAACTACTGTAACCCCTGCTTCCCCTTCAGAATATGAGCCTAATCTAAAAGACTTAACACGCGAGTCTCCCTTTAAAAATTGGTGAATACCTTCTCTTAGCCTGCCAGTGCCTTTTCCATGAATTATACGTACAGTTGAAAGGTGTGCAAGTATAGCATCATCTAGAAATTTGTCTATTATAAATGTTGCTTCTTCAACATTTGATCCAATAATATTAATTTCTGTTTTAACAGTTTTTGCTTTTGAAAGGCTAGAGGTGCTTATAGTAGCAGATTTAGCATTACTATTATTGTTTGGTAATTTTTGTAGGGCTGAAACAGGAAGGTTAGTTTTTATAGAACCTATTTGTATTTGAACTTCACTAGATTTAGGAAGTATTTTTAAAACAGTTCCTTTTTGGTTTAAAGAAGAAACTAAGTATTCTTGGTTTATGCTTATGTCGTTTAAAGTTAAATTGTTTTGGTTATTTAAATTACTGGTTTT
>CALXCJ010000029.1 GCA_944386775.1 uncultured Clostridia bacterium | reverse complement strand
AATAGGAATTAATTGATTGATAAAAATGAGAAAATCATAGGAAAATAAAGGAATTAGCAAATTAAATAAAAAAAAAAAAAATAAGTAAAAAAAAAATAAAAAAATTTATAAAAAATTTTAAATAAAATAAAAAATTAAAAAAAATATAAAAAAATTTATAAAAACACTTGAAAAATATAAAAAGATATATTAAAATCTAGATGAAGTGGTAAAAAGTGTCACAAAGTGGTAAGAAATAAAAAAGAGGTGAAAGAAAATTGTTAATGGGTGAATATGAACACTCACTAGACGCAAAAGGAAGACTAATAATGCCAGCCAAACTAAGACAAGATATAGGGGATAAATTCATTCTAAGCAAAGGATTAGATGGATGTTTATTTGCGTTTTCAATGCAAGAATGGCTAAACTTCGAAACAAAATTAAAAGCACTTCCACTATCAGACAAAAATGCTAGAAGCTTTGTAAGATTCTTTTTAGCAGGAGCCACAGAATGTGAAATAGACAAACAAGGACGATTTTTAATACCAAATAATTTAAGAACAGTAGCAAAACTAGAAAAAGAAGCAGTAATAATAGGCGTAGGAACAAGACTTGAAATATGGGATAAAAACACATGGGAAAAATGTGATGAAAATATATCAGCAGAAGAAATTGCAGAAAATATGGCAAACTTAGGAATATAACTGTATATAACTTTAAAAAAGTTTATATAAAAAACTAAAGATAATTATACAAAAGATAAAAACACAAAAGATATATTAAATAAACCAAAGAAAAAAACAGAAACACAAAAGAAAAAACTACAAAAGATAAAAACTAAACAGAAACAAAAGCAAATTAAAATACATATAAATACAAAAGAAAGAAAAAATAAACAACAGAAAACAATTACAAACGAAAAACAAAATAAACAACAGAAAATAAATACAAAAGAAAGATTAATAAAAAATGCTATAGTAATAGCTATAAAAAAGCATTACCAAAGAAATAAAAAGCCAAAAGAAAAAGCAAATAAAATAAAGCAGCTGGTAAAATTTTTTTGCCAGCTGTAAACGTTTAAGAGGTGAGATTTTGGAATTTAAACATAAACCAGTAATGCTAGAAGAATGTATACAAGGGCTAAAAATAAAAGCTGATGGAATATATTTAGACGGCACACTTGGAGGTGCTGGACATAGCAAAGAAATAGTAAAAAAATTAAATAAAGAAGGAATACTAATAGGAGTAGATAGAGACGAAGAAGCAATAAAAGCTGCACAAAAAAATTTGGAAGAATACAAAAATGTAATATATGTACACGATAACCATGACAATATAAAAAATATTTTAGAAGACTTAAAAATAGAAAAAATAGATGGAATATTATTAGATCTAGGAGTATCATCATATCAACTAGATGAAAAAAACAGAGGTTTTAGTTATTTAGGAGAAAATGAACTAGACATGAGAATGGATAAGACCCAAGAAAAAACAGCAAAGCAAGTAATAAATACATATAAAGAAGAAAAACTTGCAGAAATAATATATGAATATGGAGAAGAGAGATTTTCAAGGCAAATTGCCAAAGAAATATGCAAGCAAAGGAAAATTAAGCCAATTAATACAACAAAAGAGTTAGTAGAAATAATAGAAAAATCAATACCAAAATCGAAACAAAAAGATGGTCATCCAGCAAAAAGGACATTTCAAGCAATCAGAATAGAAGTAAATAATGAAATAAATCCATTATATGATACAATTCTAAATTCAATAGAAGTACTAAAACCAGGAGGAAGACTTTGTGTAATAACATTTCATTCATTAGAAGATAGAGCAGTAAAAAAAGCAATGGTAAAAGCAGAAGGAAGATGTACTTGCCCAAAAGATTTACCATATTGTATATGTAACCCAAAAAAACTAGGAAAAATAATAACCAAAAAACCAATTTTGCCAAGCGAGGAAGAACAAAAAAATAATTCAAGAAGTAAAAGTGCAAAACTTAGAATCTTCGAAAGAGAAAATTAAAAAAGTATAGAAAGTACTTAAGAAAAATAAGTAAAAAGGAGGTGATAACTTATGGCTAGAGTAAATTACCAGTATGAAACAAGCCCAAGAAAAATAGAACCAGACTACAATAGAAAAAGTAAAAAGCATAAAGAAGAAAAAAAGAAAAAAATAAAAATAGTCGAAGATGTTCCAAGACAAGATATAAAAATTTCAGAAAAACAAAGAAAAAAGCAAATAAAATTAACAATATTTGCTTTAGCAGCAATAGCATTATTATTTACCATAAGTTATCAAAACTCTCAAATAAGTGTAAAATTTAGCCAAATACAATCTCAAAAAGAAGAACTTGCAACACTAGAAAAAGAAAACGAACAAACAGAAGTCAATATAGAAAGCAGTTCAAATTTAAGCAATATTGAAAAATTAGCAAAAGAAAAATTAGGAATGAGTAAATTAACAAATAAGCAAACAGTATATGTAACATTGCCAAAAAAGGATTATGTAGAATCAGCATCAGAAAAAATAGTAATAGATGATGAAGATGGCAGTGATAATTGGTTTATAAACTTAATCGAAAAACTATTTGGAAAAAAATAAAAAAGTAAAAACATTTAAATACTATAAAATAGAAACAAAATAAAAGCAAAATAAAAAAATAAAAAAGCAGAATAAAGAATAAAATTAGAAAAAATAATAAAAAAACATAACAAAAAAATAATAAAAATACTAAAAAAACAGAACAAAAAATAATAAAAAACAAGCACTTCTAATAAATATAATTAGAGGTGTTTTTTATGATTTTAACAAACTTATCATCAAAAAAGAGAATGAGAAATATATTATTTATCATTTTTATAATAATAGTACTACTAATTACAAGACTAGTAGTAATACAAATAATAGATTATGAAAAACTATCAAGCATGGCATATGAGCAACAAACACTAGACAGAAGTATAAACCCAAAAAGAGGCACAATATATGATAGAACAGGAAAAAACATATTAGCAGTAAGTAGCTCTGTCGAAACAGTAACAGTAAACCCAGGAAATATAAAAAAAGAAGACAAAGAAAAAGTCGCAAAAATACTCTCAGAAATTTTTGAGCTAGACTATGAACAAGTTTTAAAAAAAGTAAATAAAAGAAGTTCAATAGAAACAATAGCAAAAAAAGTAGACAAAGAAAAAACAGATAAATTAAGAACTTGGATGCAAGAAAACAATATAGAAACAGGAATAAATATAGATGAAGACACAAAAAGATATTATCCAAACAATAACTTGGCATCTCAAATAATAGGATTCTGTGGATCAGATAATCAAGGTCTAGATGGAATAGAAGCAAAATATGATGAAACCCTATCTGGAACAAAAGGTGCAATAAAAAGGCACACAGATGCAAGAGGAGGAGAAATAGGTAAAGAAGGGGAAGAATATGTATCGGCAATAGATGGAAATGACTTAATACTAACAATAGATATGACTATACAATCAATAATTGAAAAACACCTAGAAGAAGCATGTATAGACAATAAATGTACAGACGGAGGAAATATAGTAGTAATGAACCCAAAAAATGGGGAGATACTAGCCATGGCAACATATCCAAGCTATAACTTAAACGAACCATTTGAAGCCTACACAGATGAATTAAAAGCAAATTGGGAGAATATGGAAAGCAAAGAAAAAACAGAAAAGCTCCAAGCAGTATGGAGAAATAGAGCAATACAAGACACATATGAACCAGGCTCTACATTTAAAACAATTACCGCATCAGCTGCACTAGAAGAAGGAATAGTAACAGACATAGATAAAGAAGGAGAGTTTACTTGTACAGGAGGAATAGAAATTGCAGGAGTCAGAATAAAATGCTGGAGATACTATAGGCCCCATGGTGCAGAATCTTTAAGGCAAGCTCTAATGAATTCTTGTAACCCAGTATTTATAGGTCTTGGTCAAAAATTAGGAGTAACAAAATATTTTGAATATTTAAAAAAATTTGGTTTACTTGAAATAACAGGAGTAGACCTTCCAGGTGAAGCAAATAGTATTTTTATAAAACAAGAAAAAGCAGGACCTGTAGAACTTGCAACAATAAGCTTTGGCCAAAGATTTGAAATAACACCTTTACAGCTTGTAACAGCAGTATCTGCAATAGCAAATGGAGGAAGCTTAGTTACACCTAAAATTGTAAAAGAAATAGTAGACAGCAGAACAGGAGAAAAAACAGAAACAGAAACTAAAATAAGAGGAAATGTAATATCTAAAGAAACATCTGAAAAAGTTTTAAGTATGATGGAAAGTGTTGTATCAGAAGGAACAGGAAAAAATGCAAAAGTTGCAGGATATAGAATAGGAGGAAAAACAGGAACATCAGAAGATGGTGTAAATACAAACAAATATGTTACATCATTTTTAGGAGTAGCTCCAATAGAAGATCCAGAAGTTGTAATGTTAATAACACTATATAACCCAACAGGAGAAGGGGGACATCAAGGAGGAGGTGTTGCAGCACCAATAGGAGGTCAAATTTTTAGTGAAATATTACCATATCTAGAAGTAAGCCAAGGCAATCAAGATGAAATAGAAACTGCACGAGAGGTAAAAGTACCAGAATTAACAGGAAAAACACTAAAAGAAGCAAAGCAAATAGCAAAAGAAGCAGGTATAAATATAATTATAGAAAATGAGACAGAAGAAGTAGACGAAGAAGTAGCTATAATAAACAAACAGACTCCAGAAGCAGGCATTTTAATTAATGAAGGAACGAATGTATATTGTGAGATAAAATAGATAATGAAGAAACAAATGTATATTGCGAGATTAAATAAATAATGAAGGAACGAATGTATAATATTAGATAAAATAGATAATGAAAGAACAAATATATATTGTGAGATATAATAGATTATGACAAACTTTAAATAGTGAAAGACTAAGTGTTTAAAGATTGATACTATCTTAAAACTTTAATAAAAAATAAATTTAGTAATGAGATATTAAAAATTTTTTGGTACATTTTCATTTACTAGTCACAAAGTTATTAAAAAATTCTTTCACACCAGTTGAAAAAGTGCTTATATTATGCTAAAGTAATATTAATATAATTGGAATTGATTTAATAGAAACAATATAAGATAAAGAAGCATTTTTTATACCATATATGATAGAAAAAATATGAAACAACATACAGAAGATAAAGAAGCATTTTTTATACCATATATGATAAAAAATGTGGAACAACATACAGAAGATAGACCAGCAGTTTTTCACACCATATACGAGAGGAGAAAAAATATGGAACAACATATAGAAGAAGTAAGAAAAGTTATTCAAGCTGTAGAAGAAAAGAAATATAATGCATCAAAGGCAATAGCAATCTTAAGTAACTTGAAAGATAATTTATCTAAAGATATATGGGATAAAACGGCTAAAGAATTTTTTCAATATAGTCTAGACAATAAAACACCTTTAAAAGAAGATATATGGGATATATTCAAATTCATGGTACAAACTAGTTCAACCGCAATCCAAGAATTTGGTATAAATATAGGAATTCAAGGATTAGCTTTAACTAAAGATAAAGATACTAATAAAACTAAAGATACTAAAAAAATAGGTCTTTTAGAGAGTATGGATCTTTTAGATCTAGATTATTTAGATATAAATACGCACAGTGACACTCAAGAGGTATATGAATTATTAAAACTCATGGATGATGATAGGAAAAATAGAATAATAGAACATAACATAAAACCTATTTGTTTATTAATGATGCAAGATGCTGCTAGAAATGAAGACTACGTACAAGACATATTTTCAAAGTTATCATCAGAATCACAAAAAGTATTAGTTGATTATATTGAAGAGAATTTAAATTTAATAGTGCCAAGCGATCCATTCAATGACAAATTAAGTTTTATCAACGAAATATTTAATATTCTTAATGAAGATGTAATTATAGAAGAAACCCCTAAGTTAAAAGAGATTGTCAAAGATTGTGATTCATCATTTATGACACATAACTTAGCAAAAACAATTACAGAACAAATTGATTTTTGCAATAATAAAGAAGAACTATATGAAACTTTAGCAAATATTTCAGTCGAGGATTTAACTAATCGGAGTAAATTTAGAAAGAGTTAGCCGATTAATAGACTATGCATTCGAAAAAGATGAATATGCACTTACCAATGATGATATGGTAGCAAATTTATATCAAGCTTCCAATTCAAATTTGGATTTATCACAAAAATTTAATAAAATAAAACAAAAATATGCCATCCCTGATATGAAAAAATATGATGATAATATAAAAGAATTATCTGATATGGATGAAAAAAAGTTTGAAATGTTTATGGAAGATTTAAAGAGACTAAAAAATTGCACAGGAATATTTCCAGAACAATATTGTGATTATTTAATTAAACTAAAAATTGATCCTAACTCAAATCTAAATAAAAATTTAGAAAAATATTTTTCAGTATTTAAACGAGCTTTTGAGGACAAATCACAACACATTTTAAAAAAAGATGGCATAAAAAACTATATAGTACAGGTTTCTTCTGATTTAAATAAAGGGATTCGTGGCTTAGCAGGTTTTCGATATATACAATATGATGAACAACAGATTAGAAATTTAGGAGAAAGCAATATACATGCAATTAATACAATGTTTCATGAATGTAGACATGCATTACAATCTAAACATATAAACAGTGGTAAGACATTAAGTGCTAATGAATATAAAATGTTAAAAGAAATATTTATTGAACAAGCAGATAAAGAATACTATAAAAGAAATTACTTTTTTATGTATAATGAAATTGATGCAAGAATCGCTGGAGCTAAAGGGGCATATAAATACCTAAAAGACTTAGGTCTTCAAGATAGAAAAATCATAGATGCAGATGGTACAGACTTTTTTGAATACTATTTAGAACATCAAAAAATAAGCAGAGAAGATTACGACTTGGCTGAAAATAAAAGAATAAATGAAGAAAAATATGAAGATGTAAATATTACTTTTAATAAGATTTTAAAAAAAGATTTAAATATATTAAAATCAGCTCCCATATTTTCTTTAGAGTTTGATGAAAATGGAAAGCGAAAATCAGGGTTTACAATATTACGAACTTTTGAAGAGAAATTACAAGAAGCAAGACAAAGCAAGCCAAAAGCTAAAGAAGAAAATTTAAGTATCTTAGCATCAATATTAAAATCTAAATCGCCTATACTAAACAGTATTGTAGTTCAAGACTCTAATGAATTATTAAAATATCATACTGAAGATAAAGTAATAAAAAGGTATAGAGATTTTATCATAGAAAATGAACTTTTAAAAACAATACAAACAAAAGGCAAGAATGGCGTCTTATACATACAAGAAAATGAGCCAAAGGAAAGTGCAATAGAACACTTTAATCAGCTTGCAAGCAATCTATATGAATTTGCAAAACAGAACCCAGAAGAACCAATTTCTGAAAAAATCTTAAAAGAAATACAGCCATATATTCAAAAGGAAAGCGATGTGTTGGTAAGTGAGATAGAAGATTTAAAACAGATAGATAAAGAAATATCACCACAAGAGCGAAAAGAGGGATTATATGCAATATCAATTATGATGAAAGAACAAGATAACACTAAAACAAGAAATTTACAAGATAAAGAAATAGATAATTAACATTAAAAATATTAATGAAAAAATTTAAAGGAGTAAAAGTAATGAATCACACGGCATATAAGGAAGCTTATTGTGAGGTCTTATACATAATCAATAACATGCATAAGGAAAATCGTAATAAAATTTCTAAAAAATTTATAGACTTCTTAGAAAATAAAAAAAGTAGTGAATATATAGTTCACAATATATGCATGCAAAATCCAAATTCATTAAAAAGAGAGACAAAAATTATTCTATCTATACTATATAGAAATTATTTTTGCACAGAAGAAGAAAAAGTTGAAAAAGAAATGGCGGATCAAAAGGCATTAAACGAATTATATAGTTATGATAACCTTTTTAAACAAAAAAGAAAGGCAAATAAAGAAAATAGCATACAAGAAGAAGTTGCAATAGTGCCTGTTAGTAGATTTAGAAAAATGATAAACAGTATAAAAGAAAAAATAAAGAAGATTTTACTTTTTTATAAAAAATAGAAAAAATTAGTAAAAAAGAAATACCTTTATAACTATCTATGCCTTTTTAGCGAGCAAGAAAGGAATGAAAATTAAAATGAATATTGAAGAATTTGCAGAGATAAAAGAAAAAATGATTATTGCAAAGAAACAAGGAAATATAGCAGTTTTTAAAAAATATTATGATCTATTTGTAAAAGGATATCAAGAATTAACAGGAGAAAATTTTGAAAAAAAAATGAAAAAACAAGATTTAGAAGAGACCACAAGAGATTAAAATTGAAAATAAACTGTTGTTGTTATCTTAGAAATTGATGAAGAAATTAACTTATTAACTTAATTAAAACAGCAAACATAATAAGTTCTAATTATACACGAAAGGAAAAAGAATAAATGAAAGATATAATAAAAAACATAATATACAAAATAAAAGAATTTTTCAAAAATATTAAAGTAGAAAAAACAACAAAAAAATTACCAATAACAGAAGAAAATAATAGCAAGGAAATAAAAATAGAAAATCAAAACAAACAAAACAAAACAAGCCAAGTAGAAAAATTAAATAATAAAACTAAAGAAGAAAAACAAAGAATATTTAACATATATAGCAAAGTAAAAGAAGAAACAATAGATCTAAACAAAATAGAATATAAAGACTTAGTAAAAATAAAAGAATTACTAAAAGAAGAAGCAAAATTGCAAAGCAAAAAACTAGATCAAGAAGTAATAGAATTGAAAAGCCTAAAAGCAAACTAAAGAAGCTGAAAAACAAATAAAACAAATTAAAGAAGTTAAAAATCAGATGAAAAGCTAAAGAAATTTTAAATTAGGTAAAAAAACTAAAGAAGTCAAAAAACAGAGAAAACAAATTAAAAAAAATAAAAAATCAAATTAAACAAACATAAAAAAATTAATACAAATTATTTTAAAGAAAGGAAAAGTAAAAAAATGGACCAAAAAGCAGAAATATTAAACATAGTACAAAAGCAAAAAATCACATCAATAGACCAGCTAGAAAATATGGGATATAACAATTTAAAAAGCATATTTTCAGATGACCCAGAAGCAAAAATATTATTAAAAACTCTAATTAGAACAAATATAAGAAAACAAAAAATGCAAGAAATAAACCCTGAAGAAAAAACACAAGAAGAATTAGAAAGATAAAAAAGAAAAGAGGAAAATAATTTGAAAAAATATGAAGGTTTAGAATATGAACAATTAAAGCCAGATACACTAGAAACAATAATAGATGAAATAAGAAACAAAAGAAATTTTTCAAATCAAGAATTAAAAGATCTAATAGAAGACTTTACAAGTTTATTATCAATGTTAGGATATATAGAAAAGCAATACCAATGGATGAATGAAGGTCAAAAACTTGATAGAGATGACAAAATAAAATACGGAGTATTGGGAAGAATGCAAGAATATTTAAAAAATGCATCAAACCTTGAAATACAAGAAAATGCTGAAAAAATACTAATAAATGAAAAAGACTTTTCATACCAATATGATTTTGAAGAATATCCAAATAGAACAAGAAGTGAATTACTTGCAAATGTAATGGATTTATCAAATGTAACTGCACATATTATAATAACAGATGAATTTAAAGAAAATATAAAAAATGAAAATAAAAATATATATAGAATTATAAGACCACTATTTAATTTAAAAGATAACTGCATTAAAGAACTAATAAAATGTAAACAAAAAGGAGAAAATATAGAAATAAACAGAACTCAAATCGGATCTGAAGAAACATATACAATAATAATTCCAGAATATTTTGAAGCCTTTTCTGTGCATGGAAGATGCGACCTTGATGAAGAACAATTAAAGCAATGTAATGATCCAAAATATTTTGTAGATGGAATGAAATCAACGCTGCCATTTAAAATAACTAAAGAAAAGCATGAGCTTTTAGAATATTTATATTTAAATGGAAATATAAAATCAAAAGACTTAATGCAAAGAATAGAATTATATTTAAAAACCCAAGAAAGATTAAAACAAAAAGCCCAAAAGAAAGAGGAAGAAAAAGCAGTGCAAGGAAAGGAATATACAGGAAAAGACACGAAAATAAAAGAAAGCTTGCAAAATAAAGAAAAAAACAAAGAGTTTATAGGTGCAATAAACCAAAAACTAGGACAAATATTTACCGAAGAAAATATAGATGATTTTATTCAAAGAGCAAATTATTCATTTGAAAACTTATATGAAAAAAAGCTAAAAAATTTAATATATGAAAAGCTAGATTACATAGAAGTGCCAGAAGAAAAAAAGGAAGAAGAAGCACTAAAGGTATTTGTATATCTAAGAATAAATAAAAATATAAGTATGATAAACTCAGGAGCAATAAATAAGGAAAATCTAGAAACATTAATAGATGACAGTATATTAGAATATCAAAAAGCATTCGAATATTTAGAAAGTCTCAAAGGAAAAAATGCAAGCTATGCAGATATAAAAAAAGAAATCAAATTATATATGAATAATGGGCAAAAACAAAAAAGAACTAGAAGAAAAAATAGTACTGAAAATAAAGAGCAAGAACAAAAAAGTACCAGAAGAAAAAAAGACACTGAAAATAAAGCTCAAGAACAATTAACTCAAGAAAAAACACAACCAGAAAAGCAGCAACTAAAAGATTCTAAAGCAAATGACGTACCAACATATAAACAAAACTATAGCCAAACAAATAGAAATACATATAATCAAACAAATAAAAATACTTACAGACAAAATAATGCAAAAAAAGACTTCCAGCAATCAAGGAATCCTATGGAAAGCGATACAACTCAAAACTATAGAACACGGAAGAAACCAAAGACAAAACTATTACACACAAAATAATATGCAAAAACAAGAAATAAAGCTAAAACGCATAAAAAAACAAACACTAGGAATGTTAAAACAAGAAGAAAAAAGAAGTGAAGTAAAACAGCAAATAAAAACTCTAAAAGAGCAAAAAGAAGAAAATAAAAAGCAAATATCTGAAAACGAAGAGATGATAAACCAAATACTAGCAAACTCAATAGAAAGCCAGGAGAGTAAAGAACAAATAATAAAAGAAATAATAGAATTAAGAGACACAATAAAAAAACTAAAAGAAGAAAGAAAAAGAATAAAAGAACAAATAAAAATGCAAAAAGCACACAAACAATACTTAAAATATCAAATAAAAGAAACTAAAAGCTCAAGAGACGATATATTAGACGATTTAACAAAATAAGAAAATAAAAAGTAAAAAAATCTATACAAAAGAGCGAAATAGTTATATAATATTAAAAATTAAAGGAATAAATTTTCTTTTAATATATAAATATATAATAAGTAAAAATGAAGGGAATGATTCTAAATGGAATTAAAGAAAATGTTAGTAGGAATTGATGGAATTAAAGCTAAAGGAAACCTAGATGTAGATATAGTAGAAATAGAAAACAATTCAAAAAATGTAAAAGAAGGTTATGCTTTTGTAGCTATAAAAGGATATAAAGAAGATGGACATAAATATATAAATGAAGCAATACAAAATGGAGCAATAGCAATAGTAGTAGAAGAAGGATGTGACCTTAAGGCTATAAATATAAATGATAATTTAACTATTATTATGGTAAAAAATACAAGAGAAGCTTTAGCTAAAATGTCTTCAAATTTTTATGGAAATCCTTCATCAAAGTTTAAATTAATAGGTGTAACAGGAACAAAAGGAAAAACAACTACAACATTTATGATAAAACAAATATTGAAAGAGGCAGGAAAGAAAGTTGGGCTAATTGGAACAATTGCAACATATATAAATGATAAAAAAATAATGGAAAATAATAGAACCACTCCTGAAAGTATTGAGCTTCAAAAAATTTTCAAGCAAATGGCAGATGAAAAAGTTGAAGTTGTGGTTATGGAAGTATCATCACAAAGTTTAAAATTACATAGAGTAGATGGTACAGATTTTGATATAGTTATATTTACTAACTTATCAGAAGACCATATAAGTCCAAACGAGCATGAAAATATGCAAGAGTATTTTGAAACAAAACTAGAACTATTTAAAATGTGTAAAACAGGAATTGTAAATACAGATGACTTATATGGAGCAAAAATACCAACACTATTTCCAGAAAATGATATAATGACATATGGAATAGACAATTATGCAAAACTACTTGCAAAAGACATAACAGTAACAAATGCATATGTTGATTTTAAAGTAAAAATAACAGACAGAAATGAAAGAGTAAAAACAGGCATCCCAGGAAGATTTAGTGTATATAATTCACTTGCTGCAATATGTGTTGCACAAAAATTTGGAATCGATTCAGATACAATAAGAAAAGCATTATGGGAAGTAAGAGTACCAGGAAGATCTGAACTTGTAAATAATAAAAGAGAACAAACAATAATGATAGACTATGCACACACACCAGAGAGCCTAGAAAGTATATTGCAAGCAATAAAAACATATACAATGGGAAGAGTAATATGTGTATTTGGCTGTGGAGGAGACAGAGATAAAGCAAAACGTCCAATGATGGGAGAAATTGCAGGAAGAATTGCAGACTACACAATTTTAACATCAGACAATCCAAGAAGTGAAGAACCTAAAAAAATAATAGAAGATATAAAACAAGGAATAAACAAGACTAAAGGTAAATATGAAGTAATAGTTGATAGAACTTCAGCAATAAAAAAAGCAATTATCATGGCAAAAGAAAAAGATATGATACTAATTGCAGGAAAAGGGCATGAAATGTACCAAGAAATAGCAGGCAAGAAAATACCTTATGATGAAAGAAAAATAATCAATGATATAATAGATGAATTAGAAGAAAAAGAAAAAATTAAAGAAGAAAAAAATAAAAATAAAGAAAAAAGCAAAATGGAAGGATAAAAATACAAAAGTAAAACATAAAATAAACTAATTAAATCAAAAAGAAAAAATGTAAAACTTAAAATAGCACAAAATACATAAAAATCATAAAAATACTATCAGAAAGGTTTGAGAGATTTGAGTTTTGAGATAAAAATACTACTATTAACTTTTATAATATCGATTATATTAGGAACAATAATTATACCAATACTAAAGAAACTAAAGGTAGGTCAAATGGAAAGAGATGATGGACCAGCATCACACTTAAAAAAACAAGGAACTCCAACAATGGGAGGAATTATTATAATATTGGCAATGATTATATCAGCAGTTGGAACATATACTTATATGAATATGGTAGGAAATGGTGAAATAGCCAAAAGGATAATTCCATTAATGATAATAACAATAGGTTTTGGAGTAATAGGATTTATAGATGACTATAAAAAATTAGTATTAAAAAACACAGAAGGTTTAAAACCAAGTTATAAAATGTTAGGCTTATTAATCATATCAGTAATATATGTACTATTTTTAACACAAGGACTAAAAATTGGAACAGAAACATATATACCAATATTAAAACAAATGATAGAAATACCAATATACATTTACATTCCAGCTGCAATTTTAGTAATTTTAGGAACAACTAATGCAATTAATTTAACAGATGGAGTAGATGGACTTTCTTCTAGTGTATCTGCAATAATAATAACAACATTAACAATAATTGCAATAATATTAGGAATAAATGAAGCTTCAATATTTGGAAGTATAGTAATAGGTGCGACTTTAGGATTTTTGATGTTTAACTTGCACCCAGCAAAAGTATTTATGGGTGATACAGGTTCATTACTTTTAGGTGGAGTAATTTCAGGTTTAGCATTATACTTAAAAATGCCACTACTACTATTAATAATAGCTTTAATTCCAGTAATTGAAACTTTATCAGTAATCTTACAGGTTGCATACTACAAAAAAACAGGAAAAAGAATATTTAAAATGGCACCACTACATCACCATTTTGAACTTTCAGGTTGGAAAGAAAATAAAGTAGTAATTATATTTAGTATAATAACATTAATAGTATGTATTATTGGGTTAAAAGTAATATAAATACTAAAGACATAAAATAGGAGGTTAGCATATATGACAAAAACAATGACGAAGCAAACTACAAAAACCACGCCCAAAAAGAAAAAAGAAAAATTTTCAAGTTTTGTAAATAATCCAATAGATTTTACATTATTAATAACAATAATATTATTACTAGGTATAGGATTAATTATGGTACTATCAGCAAGCTCTCCATCAGCACTTGCTGAATATGCAGATAGCTACCATTATTTTAAAAGACAATTGATTTTTGGAATATTAGGAATTATTGCAATGCTTGCAATATCAAAAATAGATTATAGATTTTATCAACAATTCTATAAAACCGCTTGGTGGGTAGCATTAGCACTACTAGTAATAGTATTAGCCATAGGAACAGAATCAAATGGTGCAAAAAGGTGGATATCTATAACAGAAAGTTTAACATTCCAACCTTCAGAAATGGTAAAATTTTTAGTTATAATATTTTATGCTGGAATGTTAACCAAAAATAGAGACCAATTACCAGAATTTAAAAAAGGATTATTGAAACATTTAGTTATGGTAATACCATTAATAGCATTACTACTATTAGAACCACACTTTAGCTCATCAATAGTAATTCTAGGTATAGTTTGTATAATGATGTTTACAGCAGGATGTAAATTTAAACATTTTTTAGGAATAGGAACAATATTAATACCATTAATTATAATAGTAGCATTAATTCAACCATATAGACTACAAAGAGTTGTAACATTTCTAGATCCATGGGCAGATGCATCAGACACAGGGTGGCAAGTTATCCAAAGTTTATATGCAATAGGCTCAGGAGGCTTATTTGGAGTAGGACTTGGAGATAGTAAACAAAAATATTTATATATACCAGAGCCACAAAATGACTTTATATTCTCAATAGTAGGAGAAGAATTAGGCTTTATTGGTTCAGCATTGATATTAATATTATTTGGAATACTTATATGGAGAGGTATTATAATTGCAATGAAAGCACCAGATATGTTTGGAAGTTTAGTAGCAGTAGGAATAACAGCACTAATTGCAATACAAGTAATTATTAATGTAGCTGTTGTAACATCATCAATGCCAGCGACAGGAATGCCACTACCATTTTTTAGTTACCGGTGGAACAGCACTATTTATATTACTCTGTGAAATGGGAGTGTTATTAAATATATCAAGGGCAAGTGCAAAAAATAAGTAGGCAAATTGATAAAATGATCAAATAAAATTGAAAGAATAAAAATGCAAAAATAAAATAAAAGAATAAAAATGCAAAAAAATAATAAAACATAGAAAATTCCAAAGAAAACAATAAAAAAGACTGCTTAAAAAGGACATAAATTTTAAGTAGTCTTAAAAAATGAAATACAATTACTAAAAAATGTAAAAATAATGCAGAAAGGAAGAATCAAAATGAAAGTAATAATAGCTGCAGCAGGAACAGCAGGGCACATAAACCCAGGAATTGCAATTGCAAATAAAATAAAGCAAGAAGACAAAACATCAGAAATAATATTTATAGGAACAACAAGAGGATTAGAAAACGATTTAGTTCCAAGAGCAGGATATAAATTAAAAACAATAGATGCATATGGCTTAAGTTTTAAAATTTCAATTGAAAATATAAAACATATGATAAAAACAATAGAAGGAATAGGAGAAGCCAAAAAAATAATAAAAGAATTCAAACCAGACATAGTAATTGGAACAGGAGGATATATATGTGGAGCAGTAATTACAGCAGCACATTCACTTAAAATTCCAACACTATTACATGAAAGTAACAGTTTCCCAGGAAAAGCAGTAAAAATGTTAGCAAAGAAAACAGACACAATTTTAGTATCATTTGAAGATGCAATTCCAAGAATAAAAAATGCCAAAAAAATTGTATATACAGGAACACCAGTAAAAATAAAAAAACAAACATATAAAATAAACAAAAAACAAGAAATAGTAGAAAAAATGGGATTAACACTTTCAAAACCAATAATCCTAATATTTGGAGGAAGCCAAGGGGCACAAAAAATAAATGAAGCAATACTTGGTATAATACAAAATAAATTAAACAAAGATTACCAAATAATCTGGGCAACAGGTCCAAAACAATATGATACAATAAAAGAAAAATTAGAAGATATGAATATAAACATATCATTTCTGCAAAATGCAAAAATAGTCCCATACATATACAATATGGAAGAAATCATGAATGTAGCAGACCTAATTGTATCAAGAAGTGGAGCAATGACAATAACAGAAATATCAAACCTAGGAAAACCATCAATATTAATACCTTTGCCAAATGTAAGTGGCAATCACCAAATGTATAATGCAAAAGTATTAGAAAATAAAAAAGCAGCAAAAATTATAAAAAATGATGAATTAAATGCTAGCATATTAAATAATACCATAAAAGAAATTGTACTTGATAAAAATAAACAAATAGAAATGGGAAAAAATGCAGAAAAAGTATCTACAAAAGATGTGGAAAGTAAGATATATAAAGAAATATTAGAATTAGTAAAAAGAAAATAACTTGCCAAAAGGTTACCAAAATTAAAAAATAAAACAAGGAGAAAGAAATGTTTAAAAATACACAATCTAAAATCATCTTAATAATATTTATAGCAGGAATAATTATAATAGGGCTACTTGGAATATCATTTTTAAAATCAATAGAAATGATTAATTTAGAATTAAATAATACAATAGATCAAGCTGAAATTTCTAACATGCTCCAAACAATAGAAACAAACACAAAATGGACAATAGGAATTGTATCAGTAATATTTGCACTGATTGCAATTATAATTGCAAAATATTTATCAAAATTTGTAATATATCCATTAAATAAATTAATAAAAAGTGCAGAAAAAGCAACAAAAGAAGAAGTAATAAGCAAAAAGAAAGGCAAAAACAAAACCACAAAAAATGGAGAAGTAGAAGAACTTGATAATGTATTTGATGTAATGACTGCTGAATTAAAACAAAAATTAAGTGAAGTATCAACACAAAAAAATCAAATAGAAACAATCCTCTTGCACTTAACAGATGGAATAATAGCATTCAATAGAGAAGGAGAAATTATACTAATAAATCCAGCAGCCAAAAAGCTACTTAGCATAAGGCCAGAAGATGAAAATTTTGAAGATATATTTAAAAAATTTAAATTAGATATAAATATGGAAAAAATTATATATCTTGATAATTGGACATCAACAGAGCAAAGAATAGAAGTAGAGGACAAGTTTGTAAATGTATATTTTGCACCATTTAAAGACGAATTAGAAAGACCAGATGGAGTAATTGCAGTAATACAAGATATAACAGAACATGTAAAACTAGATAATATGCAAAAAGAATTTGTCGCAGATGTATCACACGAATTAAAAACACCAATAACATCAATAATGGGATATGCAGATACATTACTAGAAGGTGATTATGATGATGAAACACGAATTAAATTCTTAAATGTAATAGCATCAGAATCAAGAAGAATGGCAAGACTTGTAACAGACCTTTTAACACTATCTAGATATGACAGTAATAAAAAGAAAACAAACAAAACACTATTTGATTTAGGAGAACTTGTAAAAAAATGCCAAGAAAAGCTTGCAATTGAAATAAAAAGAAAAAATCACGATGTAAAAAGCTTTGTAACAGCAGATGTGCCACCAGTTTATGCTGACAAAGATGATATAGAAAGAGTAATATTGAATATACTAACAAACAGCATAAAATACACAAAAGATAATGGTGAAATAAAAATATATGTTGGATTTGTGTACAATGATGCATACATTAAAATTTATGACAATGGAATAGGAATTCCAGAAGAAGATTTAACTAGAATATTTGATAGATTTTATAGAGTAGATAAAGCAAGAACAAGAGAAATGGGAGGTACAGGTCTAGGGCTTTCTATTGCAAAAGAAATACTTGATAAAAATGGAGGAAGTATTGATATTAAAAGTATTGTAGGAGAAGGAACAGAAGTTGTAATAAGGATTCCAACTAAATCATAAAAATTAAAAGTTTTCCCATTTTTTAAAAAATTAATTGATATGTAAAGAAAAATAATGTATAATATGGAAAGTATAGTCCAAAAGGAAAATCACAAAGGAGAGATAAAATTGAAGATAAATCCAAAAGTAAAAGAAGCATTAGAATGGGTATATTGCATAATTATTGCAATAGTATTAGCATTATTATTCCGATATTTTATTGGAACACCAACAATAGTAAAACAAGAATCAATGAAACCAACACTAATAGAAGGTCAAAGGTTATGGCTAAATAGATGGGATAGAACAATAGGCAAAATGCCAGAAAGAGGAGATATAATAACATTTGAAGCACCATCAAAAAAATCATATACACCAAGTGAAATAGACCAAACAAATCCAGTTGCAAAATATGAAAATGAGCCAACAAATATTTTTAGTAAATTCACATATTATGTACTAGAATGGGGAAAAGAAAGCTATATAAAAAGAGTAATAGCACTTCCAGGAGAACATGTAGAAATAAAGGACGGTAAAGTATATATAAATGGAGAAGAACTAGAAGAAGACTATTTGCAAGATGGAATAGTAACAGATGCAAAAGACAATAGCAGGCAAAAAGAATTTGACGATTTCATAGTACCAGAAAATACAGTTTTTGCAATGGGAGACAACAGAAATCGCAGTACAGACTGTAGATCATTTGGATGTATCCCCCTAGAAAAAATAGAAAGCAAAGTTGCAATAAGAATATGGCCATTAAATCTTTGGGGAAAAGTTGAATAATACATAATTCATAATAATATCAAGAAATAATAATTTAAATATATAGTAAAGTATAATAATTTAAAAATATATTAAAATATAATACTTTTAAATATAAACTTAAAGGTATTAAAATATAACATACTAAATTAACACTAAAAATAAAATAAATAAAGGAGAAATGTGATGTTTGATAATATTATAGGCAACAAAGAAATAAAAGAAAATTTAATAAAATCATTAGAAAATAACAAAACATCACACAGTTACCTATTCATAGGAATTGAAGGAATAGGAAAAAAATTAATTGCAAAAGAATTTGCAAAAAGTATATTATGCATAAACAACAAGAAAAGTAACTCAAAATTAAATAAAGAAGAAAGTCAATTAGATTTAAATAACGAAAAAAGCGAATTAGAATTAAGTAACAAAGAAAGTAAAGCACAAACAAACAAAGAAGAAAATCTAATATGTAATAACTGCAAATCATGTATTGAATTTGATACAAACAACAACCCAGACTTTTATTTAATTACACCAGATGGAAACAGCATAAAAATAGAGCAAATAAGAGAAATGCAAAAAAAAGTAGCAGAAAAACCAATCATATCAAAAAACAAAGTATATATAATAGATGAAAGCGACAAAATGACAAAAGAAGCCCAAAACAGCTTATTAAAAACACTTGAAGAACCACCAGAATATGTCACAATAATTCTAATCGCAGAAAATGAAAATATGATATTAAGCACAATAAAATCAAGATGCACCATATTACACTTTAAACAAATACCAAATAACGAACTAAGAAACTTCCTAAAAACTAATTACAATATAGAAGAAATAGAAGAAAACATATTAAACTCATTTCAAGGAAGTATAGGAAAAGCAATAAAATTAAAAGACAAAAAAGAATCATTAGAAAAAATATATAAGCTAATAAAAAACATAAAAACAAACGATATAATAGACTTAAGCAAAATGGCAGAAATATTATACAAAGAAAAAGATGACATACAAGATTTATTAGAATATATAAACACAATACTAATAAACCAAAAAGAAAACACATATCAATATGCACAATGTATTGAAATAATAGAAAATACAAAAAAAAGATTAAAAAGTAATGCAAACTATGATATGACAATAGACAACTTAATTTTTAGAATGAAAGAAATTTTAAATTAACAAAAGAAAAAATAGAAATTAAAAAATATAAAAATAAAAAAATGAAAAAGTCTAGAATCAAAGAGAAAATTAAAAGATTTATAAGTAAAACGAAAAAAATATATATACAAAAAAGAAAGAGGGAAAATATTGAAAAACATAGTAGGAGTAAGATTTAAAAAATTAGGAAAAATATATTTTTTTAACCCAAAAACATTAAGAATAAAAAAAGGAGACAAAGTCATAGTAGAAACCACTCAAGGAGAAGAATTCGGTGAAGTAATGATTGCAAACAGACAAATAGAAGATGACAAAATATTATCACCATTAAAAAAAGTACTAAGAATAGCAAATCACCATGACATAAAAAGGTTTGAAGAATGTAAAAAAATAGAAAAAGAAGCATTCAAAGTATGTGAAAAAAAGATAAAAGAACACAAACTACCAATGAATCTAACAGATGTAGAATGTAAATTCGACAACAGCAAAATACTATTCTACTTCACAGCAGATGGAAGAATAGACTTCAGAGAACTAGTAAAAGACCTAGCCGCAATATACAAAACCAGAATAGAACTAAGACAAATAGGAGTAAGAGACAAAGTAAAAAGAATAGGCGGAAATGGTGTATGTGGAAGAGAACTATGCTGTTGCACATTTCTAAGCAACTTTGAAGCAGTATCAATAAAAATGGCAAAAGAACAAAACATATCATTAAACCCATCAAAAATATCAGGAAACTGTGGAAGACTAATGTGCTGTCTAAAGTTTGAAGACAATGTATACAAAGAAAAACTACAAAACCTACCAAACATAGGAGCAATAGTAAAAACAGAAGACGGTGAAGGAGAAATAGATGCAATAGAAACACTAAAAGAAAGAGTAAAAGTCAAATTCAAAAATGAAGAAGGATACTTTTATAAAAGATATGATGTAAAAGACATAAAAGTCATAAAAGACGCAGTAGCAGAAAAAATGGACCAAGAAGAAATAGAACACCAAAAAGAACTAGAAGAACTAGAAAAACTAGAGCAAGAAGACATAAAGCAAGAAGACGAAATATAAAAAACAGCAAAAAAGCAGCAAGAGGAGGTGAAAAAAATGGCATACAAAATAACAGACAAATGTATATCTTGTGGAGCATGTGCTGCAGAATGTCCTGTAGGATGCATATCACAAGGAGAAGATAAATTTGTAATAGACAGTTCAGCATGCATAAGCTGTGGAACATGCGCTGGAGTTTGTCCAGTATCAGCTCCTGAAGAAGAGTAGGGATTAAGGGACGGTCCCAATGTCATTAAGTTAACAAAATCATATTAATAATTTTGGAAAATATTTAACAAAAATT
>CALXCJ010000028.1 GCA_944386775.1 uncultured Clostridia bacterium | reverse complement strand
ATTTTTGAGTATCTATTTCTTACAAAATATCAATTTATAAAACTATTTTAATTTTAAGTCATAAAAAATATCGCTTATTAGAGACTTTGTTTCTCTAAAGCGATATTTTTATTTACTCTTCCAAATTTATTTCAATTTTTATTTCCAAATAGAAACTTAAAAATCATAAATTTCTTAATTGCTTTTGTCAGTTCCTTATCTTCGTTGTTTAACCTATCTTCATCAATTATTTTTTGTTTTTCTTGCTCATCTATAATTTTTTTTATATTATTTAAAACACTATCCCCTTGTCTCTCTATGTTATCTATAATATTTTTAAGTTCATTATTATTAATTTTATTTTGTAATTCAATGGTATCTAAATATTTAATGTATTGTTCTATTTTATCAATTAATTTCTTTTTTTGTTTTTCTCTTATTTGACACTGTTTTATTTCTTCAGTTTTATTTTGTAGGGCATCATAATAATAGTTGGATTTATCAATTATCTGCGTAATATAATAGGTTCTTTTATTATTTTTATCTATTAAATAATAAATCTTTTCTAAACTATTAACACTAAATTCTCTATTTATTATATTACATATATCTGTAAAATTTGAATCCCATTTTTCTATTTCTTCATTAAACTCTCCATATTTATTTTTACTTTTCTCATAAAATTGCTCAAATTCTATATATAGATTATTGATTTTTGAAATTATTTTTTTCTTTTTCTTTGTTTCTCCTTCATCGTTGAATATAAAATCAGATTGTTTTAAATCATTTTTTACCATATCTAATATTTTTTTATAGTTTATTTTTAGGTACTCTTTTTCGTAATCACTTTCTGGTACTGCTAAAAGAATTTCATCTTTTGTTGATTTCAAATTTAAAGTTATATATGCAATTTCTCCTTCTTTATTAAAGCTATTATAAAATGTTTCTTTTATATCTTTTGTTACTTCTTCCTTTGATTTTCTTCCTGTATACATATATTTCCACCTCTTAATATATAACTTACTTACTAATTTTTACTGTTAGATTAGCATACCCATATTTATTTAATAATCCTAATAAAGCTTGTCCATCAATTAATGTTATTGGTTTATCTTGTGCAAAATCATATGCTTCTTTTCCATAAAAACTTGTAGTAACTAGAATTCCTTTCGTGGCGCCCTCATGTATCATTGTACCATACAAGTCTCTTACTGCTGACACTGGTACAACATTATTATATCTCTTTGCTTGAATTACAAATTTTCCTCCTCTTATTGGATCATCATCAAATGCTATCGCATCTACGCCTCCATCATGACTTGCTTGTGTAACTTGAACTTCTCCTCCATTAACATTAAACATTTTATCAAATAATTCACGAACAAAATATTCAAAGTCTTCCCATGGCATAGTTGCTAAATTAAAGCCATCCTGATCAATATTAGCTGCATCTTTACTTTCTATAAATCTAGAGTCTTCTCTGCTAATTTTCATATATGGTACAACAGGAGTTAATGATAAAATACTTGGTGCAAAAATCCCCTTTAATCCTTTTATACATTCTTTATAATTTACATTATCTAAGTTAATATTTAAGAACTTTTCCTTGCTAGTTTCAATTGTAATTATGCAACTTTCTGCATCTTGTCCTGTACTCTTATCTATGTATTTAATCCATCCATTATAGACAATATTATCAATATTATTATTATCGTCTGAATTTAACACATCACTCATTGTTTTTAAACAACACATAAAAATAATGTCATTATAAAACTTTTCAAATTTTTTGTCTGTAAGCTTTATTTCATTAATTTCATTTCTTGTACTAACATACTTATGTTGAATAATTCTTGGTATATCATCAGCATTCGGTAAGTAATATGAGATAATCAATGTTTTATTTTCTTTTAAATATTGTATTTCAAAATCTTTTACGACTTCATTTGGAATATTAATATTTTCCATAACATATTCAAAATAATTCTCTATTTGTTTAGCATCACCTTCTGCATACTTTTTTCTATTACATTCGACTTCTTTATTTTTCTCTTCTTGTTCTTTCAAAAATTTCTCTTTTTTACTATTATATTCTAGATGTTCTTCTTCAATTTTTCTTTTATATTCTTTTTTTCTCTTTAAAAACTCACCATTCGCTTCTTCCTCTTTTTGAATTCTATAATTTTTCTTTTTGCTAGAAAAAATTTCTAGCAAACTTTTTTTAGGTACATTTAACTCATTTTTTATTTCATCAATTGTACTACATTGTAATTTTGATTTGAATGGCTCATATTCTGTTCTATCTATTAAACTATCATAATATTTATTTGAAGTTTGAACATCACTTTTTTTTATAATATTTTCATATTCTGCTATTTTCTTTTCGTCTTTTTTTGTCAGTTGTTCTGCTTTTCTTTTCATCTCTTCTTTATTTTGCTTAGTAATCTCTCTTTTAACTCTTTCATCCCAGATTCTTTTTTGATTTTCAATCTTAGATTCTAGTTCACGTCTTGTTGGCGCACTAATTTCTTTACTTATACCTAAAAAATCATTGCTTATTACAACTCTATAATAATTTCTATATGCCATTTTATCTCCTCCAATTTCTTTTTACTATATCATAAAAAAATTTTTTTGTATATATTTCTGCTTTTTATTTTTTGATGTTCTATGGTAGAAATTATGACCTTGTGGTTATGAAAATTTAATAAGTGTTTTTGAGAACTTTTGTAAACTTGTGTTTTATTAGTTTTAATATGGTTATAGCAAATTTGTGAGATTATGAAAATCGTTAAAATATGTACTTTTTTTCAACAATTGTCCCCAATTTTTTAAGGTATTAAACATATGAAATTTCAATATATTCTTTAGTTTGTTATTGCAAGTTTTTTAGTGTTTTGATGTGTAAAAATTTTAAAATTTATAAAAATGGAGGTTAATATTAATGAGTAGTTTTAGGGAAGTTAATGAGGATATTTTGAGAGATTTGTTAAGTTTTAGGGAGGAAACTATTTTTGGTAGACTTACTGAAGAAGATAAAAAAACATCATATTTATTTTGATGAAATTTGTGAAAATATTTTAAAGAATGTACCTAAACAGAATCAAAAATTTGTAAAAAAGCAATTAGATAAATTGGATAAAAATTATATGGATTATCTTTGCTATTGGAATGAGAAGTATTATAGGAATGGGTTTTGTGATTGGGTTGAGTTATTTATTGGTTGTATTGATAAATAGTTAAAATTAATCCAAAGTTTTTTCAAAATTTTGAAAAAACTTTGGATTTTTATATACTTTTTTCAAATTGGTAAAAAAATTAATTAAGAAACATATTATAAAAGACGAGTCAAATTCTCGTCTTTTACTATTTAAAAATTCTTTTTTAATTTGTTATCTGTAATAAAATCTTTTATTCTATGATAATCTTTATCATGACTTCTATTAATATCTTCCGGCAATAATCCATGACCTCTAGTTCCATCTTTAGTTATTACTGCAGCTATATCCATTCCGTCTTGTCTCTTTGCTGCTGGATTTTCCTTTATGTAAGCAGCTATGTAATCATTTTCATTTTTGGGTGATATTCTATTTTTTCCTATTTTATTTTCCATTTATATTTCCTCCTTTTCTTTTTGGTTTTTGTAAAAACTTAATTACAAGTAATTTTTCCTTTCTGCCCCTTGTAATTTTAAGAAGAAATATGCTATAATTGAATTCATAAAAGATTGTCAAGTCTTTATTTATTCGTTCAATGTGTATTAGCATTGGGCGATTTTTCTTCTTAATATAATTTTATATTCATTCTTCAATCATTGAATCTAATAATCTTCCCACATTAGAGCCTAGCTTATTTTCTAAATCTTCTAGTTCTTCACAAAAACATTTTTCATTTTTTATTGCTTTTTTTATATTATATTTAAACTTTTCAAAGTTTAAATTTGTTTTGCTACATTCAAAAAATTCTGATAATTTCTTTTCTAAAAATCTTTTGCTTCTTTTCGTTTCTCTACGATTTTCTAGCATTTCTTTTCTATCTAAATCAAAAATTCTATCATCATGCATTAGCAAAAATATTTCAAATGTTGGATTAGATAAACATGTTCTATATCCATTATCATTACATCTTTTAACAAATTCTTGTAGCTGCTTTTTACTAAAATTTTGAGGATCTCTATCTATTACAAATATTACTTTATCAATATCTTTAGAATAATTAATCTCTCCTTTTTTTACTGATTTTATAAAATTATCTATTTTTCTCATCGGATGACTTTGTCCTTGTTCATCTTCATCGTTTTCTAATATTTTAATTTCAATAAGAGATTTAATATTGAGGTCTTCTCTATTTGATTTAATACCACTAAAATATTGAATTTCTGTCTTATCTCCTTCAGGAATAATGAAATATTTTGATCTTGGTTCTTCATTTCCTTTTATTCTTTCTAAATTAACACCATTTTCATTAAGTTCTCTCATTATCTTCACCACCTACTGGAAATAAAGTCTCAAAGATAGGAACTCCTCCATAACGCCCTTCTAAATATGCTTTATCAATTTTTTTATCAAATCTTTCGTTATATCTTTCTAGAGAATATAATTCTGTTGGACCATTTTTTTCTCTATTTGCAAACCAAATTTCATCTCTCCTTAATAAGTCAAAATTTAATAACCTTGATTCATGAGTGGTTACTATTAATTGAGAATTATTATCTTGTAGATTTAAATATCTTGCTATAAATTCATATGTTAATTCAGGATGAAAGCATCTGTCTAATTCATCTATAAAATATACTCTTTCACTTTTTTCATTAACTAATATTTCTATTAAATCAAAAAGTCTTTGAGTTCCATCTGATTCCTCTGAAAATGAATATTCGCTATCATTATTTTTATGTTTTAACACAATTTTTTTAACCAAATATTCATTGGCTGTTTTATTTATTATATACATTTCTCTATTTACTCTAATGGTTGCTTGTTGATCAGGTTTTATATTATTTTTTTCGGCATTTAAATAAGCTCCTTCAATAGTATCTATCATATTCTTTAATATATTAGGAGGTATAGATGCTTGTAATTCTTGCATACTACTATCGACAAACTTACATTCACTAATTCCTGTTCCAAATTTAGAAATTATTTTATTTATTTTTTCCATATTTTCTTGTGATGTAAAGAACGTTGTATTATCTAAACCATTCTGTGGAAAAATAATTATCAGTGAATTCATAAACCAATTATAAATATTTTTTAATATTATAACATTATTATTGATATTTTCTTTATATAAAGTATCTTTATTTCTATTCATGATTGTTAAAAATAAAATAGTATCTTGCTCTTTCATATCAGAATAATAAACATTTAATCTACTTAATATATCTTCGTTATTATCAAAGTATTCTTTATTTATGTTTATGTTTTCATTTAATCTTCTATTAAAAATAAGTATTTCCTTATTTTTGTCTTTATCTAATTCATAAAGCCATTCTGCCTTAATACTATTTTGAGACAATAATATATCAAATCCATATGAATAAAACTTATTGTGAATTTTTATTTCAAAATCGAAAGACGAAACCTTATTTTTATTTTCATCTTTAATTCTACAATAAAAATTTGAGTTATTAAATTTAATACCGCCCAAAATAATATTTTTACTAAAATTAATTGCTTTTAGTAAATTTGATTTTCCTGACGCATTTGCTCCATATATTGCAGAAAATTTTAATAATTTTAAACTATCTTCATTGATTATATGATTTTCTTTTTTTTTGGTAGCTCCTGCTATCATAGATAACTCTTGTTCTTGATCAAATGATAAAAAATTAGATACTTTAAATCTTATTAACATATAATTTCCTCCTTTTAATGTATTATATGTGATTTTTTCACTTTTGTCAATGCTTTATATTAATATTTTATTCGTTTTTATGATTATTATTCTTGTTTTGTGTGATTTTTTCACTTTTATTAAAATTTTAAAAATAAAACAAATAATCTTTTGCATTTTAATTAGTTATTGTATAGTTCTCTTGTATTTTTACTTTCATATCTATAACATAGATAATTACATGATTCTTAAGAATTAACTTTAAATACACTTTTAAACTCCAATGGTACAATATCCGCATAAAGTAATATATATTTTGAATCTATTTGCTTATTATCATGATAATGTCCAAAATACCATTTTTTAAATTCACATTTTTCTGATATTTCTTGTAAATAATCTGTAAGATAATCTTTCTTATATGTTCCACCACTAAGTATAGCTTGTACACTTGTAGGACAACAATGAGTTATAATATAATCTATCTTATAATTTACTTTTTCTAAATTTTTTATTCCGTTTTGCATTTCTTCCTCAGTTGGAAGTTCTAAATCCCACCAAGAATAATCTCTTATCCTAAAAAATGCTCCTCTTTTTCTAAATATATATATTTTTTCTTCTTCATCTAAATTTAGTATTCCTTCTTGTATATCGTGTGATTTAGCTCCTCCAAATGTAAAAAACTTTTTATTTTCTATATTAAATATTTCACCACGCATTAAGTGGAATACAGAATCTCTTATTTTATGAACTTTACCTCCATGCCATTCCTCTACTGGATAATTATATAATCTTGTAAAGTTTTCATGATTTCCATCTACAAATAATGTTGTAAAATTTTTTTCATTTAGCCAATCTAACCAATATTTTTCATATGTGTTTTCTACTAGATAGTTCCATACTCCTCCAAAGTCTCCACATATAATTACATAATCGTTTTTTGTCATTTCCTTTTGGAGTGGAAATTTATCAGTTGAAAATTTAGTAAAATCTGAATGCGTATCGCCTGTAATGTAAATCATAATTAACACCTCTCTATGGTAATGATGCTATTTTTTTATTTTATTAATTACACAATTTATTTTTTATATTCTTCTCCTTCTTCAGCCACCATTGCTAGATCATTGTCATCTTCTTCATCTTCAATGTCATATTCTATATCATTATTGATGTCTTCATTTGAACTACTTATTCCAAAATACTTTTCAAAGAATTTCTTTATCTTATTAATTATTGTTTGTTTCTTTTCTGCTCTATTGCCTCCTCCAAATCTTCTCATTGGTGGTAATATTTTTTCTATATCTGTACCTGTTGTTTTAACTTCTCCATCTCTAAAAGAGTTATCTAAAAATTTTCTTGTTTCTTTCTCATTTAAGCTTTCTTCTTTTATCAATTCTTCTAAATCTATTTCTTTTTGCTGGTTTACAAATTTAGCCCAATCGCTATATACATTTGTATCTGCATTTATTTTTGAAATAAATTTGTCTATCAACTCTTTCTTTGAACGAAGTGCTAAACTTGATTTTATAGCTTTATCAATAGAACCTAGTATTTCCTTATCTTCACAATTTGAATCATGGTATTTAGCTACTAACATCAAAATATAATCTATATTTACTTCTACTTGTTTTACAAGTTCCATTTCAAATACTATATCTTCTTTAATACTTTCCTCTTTTTCTGGTATCGCTTTAAATTCTTCATATATGTCAGTATATGTTCCTATATAGTCTTGAAAATCTCTTTCTGATAATATTTCATTTCCTGCAAATTTATCAAATGAAGATAATATATTTCTAAGTCTTAAAATATTTCCCATTAGTACAATAAAATCTTTCTTATTTTGTTCTCCTATTATCTGCACTTCTAATGGATATTTTTGTAGCAACATAGCTATTCTTTCTTCATAGCCTATATGTTTTCTACCCTTATCATCTTCATATCCATAATAATAATCTTCATAAGATTTTAATAATACTATTCCACTTGCATTTTTATCTCCAAATAGTGCAATTGCATCATTTGTTGCTTCTTCTAAATCTCTAAAGCATACAATATTTCCATAAGTTTTTACGGAATTTAAGATACGGTTTGTTCTTGAATATGCCTGTATCAATCCATGTTGCTTTAAATTTTTATCTACCCATAATGTATTTAATGTTGTTGCATCAAATCCAGTTAAGAACATATTTACTACAATAAGTAAATCTACTTCTCTGTTTTTTACTCTGTCTGATAAATCTTTGTAATAGTCTTGGAATCCATTTCCTTCTGATGAGAAATTTGTTTTAAATTTTTTGTTATATTCTCCTATTACAAAGTCTAAAAACTCTCTTGAACTTTGGTCTAGTAAATCTGTTTCAAAATCTTCATCTTCTATTATTCCATCACTATTATTTTCTTCATTTGGTGTATATGAATATATTGTTGCAACTGTTAAATCTTTATGCTTTTCTTTTAATTGTTTTTTGAATTCTAAATAATATTTTTTAGCCATTGGAATTGAATTTACAGCAAATATTGAGTTAAATCCATTTACTCTTTGTCCTTTTAAATCATAAAATGAATTTCTTTTTGTTTTTTGGTCAAAGTGTTCTATTATGTATTCAACGATTTTGCTCACTCTTTCATGTGCTGAAAGTGCTTCTTCTGTATTTATTGCTGCTACTTCTTTATCTGTCATTCCTTCTTTCTCTTTTACTGTATTTACATAGTCTATTCTAAATGGCAATACATTTCCATCATTAATTGCATCTACTATTGTATATGTATGTAATTTTTCTCCAAATGCCTGCTCTGTTGTGCAAAAATTTGGATCTGATTTGTTTAATGCATTTTTTGAAAATATTGGCGTTCCTGTAAATCCAAACAGATGATAATTTTTAAAGTTTTTTACTATTATCTTGTGCATATCTCCGAATTGAGAACGATGACATTCATCAAATATCAATACTATGTGTTTTTGGTATGCTGGATGATTTTTATTTCTTTTTACGAATTCACTTAATTTTTGTATTGTTGTTACTATTATTCTTGATGTATCATCTTCTAATTGCTTTTGTAAAATCTTTGTATTTCTATTTCCATTTGCTGCACCTTTTTGAAATTTATCATATTCTTTCATTGTTTGATAGTCTAAATCTTTTCTATCTACAACAAATAAAACTTTATCTATATAATTTAAATTAGTTGCAAGTTGTGCCGTTTTAAATGATGTAAGTGTTTTTCCTGAACCTGTTGTATGCCATATGTATCCACCGGCTTTAATTGTCCCCATTTTTTTATAGTTTGTGGAAACTTCTATTCTATTTAATATTCTTTCTGTTGCTACTATTTGATATGGACGCATTACAAGTAACATATTTTCAGTGGTGAATACACAATATTTTGTAAGTATATTTAGAATTGTATGTTTTGAAAAAAATGTTCTTGTAAAGTCTACTAAATCTGAAATAATTTTATTATTGCTATCAGCCCAAAAAGATGTAAATTCAAAGCTATTACTCGTTTTTTTACTTTTATTTCTAGTAGTGCTCTGTTCTTTTATGTGACTTTCTCTTGTTGTATTAGAATAATATTTCGTGTTTGTCCCATTAGATATTACAAATATTTGAACATACTCATATAATCCGCTTCCTGCCCAAAAGCTTTCTCTTTGATATCTGTTTATTTGATTAAATGCTTCTTTTAATGCTACTCCTCTTCTTTTTAGTTCAACATGTACTAATGGAATTCCGTTTACCAGTATTGTTACATCATATCTATTTTTATAGTTTCCATCGTTTTCTTCATATTGATTTATTACTTGTAATCTATTGTTATGAATACATTTTTTATCTATTAGTGTTATGTTTTTACTTGTTCCGTCATCTTTTTTTAGTACTTGAATATTATCTTCTTGGATTTTTCTTGTTTTTTCTACTATTCCATCATTGTTGTTGCAAATATTATTATTAAAAAATCTTTTCCATTCACTATCTGTGAAGTTATATTTATTTAATAGCTCTAGCTGTTTACGTAGGTTGTTTATCAATGAATTAGAGTCGTGTATTTGTAAATAGTCATATCCTTGTTCTTCTAGCATTTTGATAAATTCTTTTTCTAATTCTGATTCACTTTGATATGAATCAGAACGCTTTTGTACTGGTTTATATTCAGCTACTACTGTTGATTTACTCATTTCCATTACTACATTGTATTTACTCATAACTTACTCCTTATTTTTCTACTTTTAGTTCTTTGAAATTTAATAGTTTGTCTCTGTAATATTCATATTGTTTTCTTCTTGCTTCTATTTCTGCTGGAAGGCCTTGTGTTATGTCATTACATATTTTGGCAAATCTATCTAAGATTGATACTATTCTTTTTTGTTCCTTTAATGATGGAACTGGTACTTTATATTTGGCTATCATTGGAACAGTGAGCTGTGGAATTCCAGATGTAGGAGTAGCAAACTTAATTGTTTCTATATAATACTTTAGATAAGATATATTTATTCTGTTATCTTTTGGTTTCACGCATATTAATCTAACAATTGGATAAAAATCTTCTTTTCTAAGTTCACAATATCCTATTGTTCCTCTAGCAGCTACTGTAACACATGGTGCTTTAATTTTTGCTTTGTTTGTATATCCATATAAAGCATTTTTACCTATTCCGTTACTATAAACTGGAATATTATATTCTTCAGTCTTTACTTTTGATAAGTTTTCTTTTTTTATATCCCCTCCTGCACATAACTCACATAAATTTCCTATCTTATCAAATATTGCTCTTTGTTTATAGAAGTATCCGTGTGTGTGTGTGTGTGTGTGTGTGTGTGTGTAGAGCCGCAAGGGTTTTCGGCATCATCAAAATTCAATAATGTATTTCTATAATATTCATATTGTTTCTTTCTTGCTTCTAACTCTGATTCTAACTCTGATTCTAACTCTGTAAAATTATCTAATATTCGTACTATTTCATTTTGCACTTCAATTGGTGGTACTGGCACTCCTAAGTCAAGTACTTTCTTCATATCTGGATGTTTAATTCCTGATCCTCTGTAAAAACTACTAATTATATCTATTTTACTTTGCATCCAATAATATAGGAATTTATTATTTAATACATTTGTATCTAACGAAGTAGCAATTCTGTTATCTCCAGTAACAAACTTACCTTTAAAGTATTTAACATTAGGTGTTCCACCCCAAGGAATACATATTATTTCTCCTTCAGATATATGATCTTTGGCTAATTCACTTGTTGTATATCTATTCTTATCCGCAATTCCAGTTGATATATAAGTTATATCACCATTTTTTCTTTCTATTTTATCAAATTCAGAAGCTAAATAATAATAATATGATATAACTTTTTCTTGTTTTTTCTTATCTACTCCGTTAAATTTTTTATCCCATGCAGTAATTGCCCATAATGGTTTATATTCAACTTCCTCATTATATATTTTTTTAATTAAATTATTAATATTCCCCATTTTCTTGCAACCTTTCAATTCTTTTTTTATTCTATATATTCCACATTATATATTAGTTCTTTTATTGTCGGAAAAACAACTTCACTTTCTTTGCCTCTAGATATATAACATTCTTTACATAAAACTTTTTCACAATACTTTTGAAAATTTTCTAGATCAATTCCATAATAACCATCTTTGATATCACAATATAATCTGGTTTTTTTACCATACAATTTTGATTCTAAATACGAATTATATTTTTCTTTACTCCACGATACCCAAATATCATTAAATATTGGATTAATTTTTTTCTTACATTTTAAAGGATCAGCATATCCCAGATATCTGTAAACTTTGCCATTATATTTAATTGACTTAATGAATTCTTTTTCTATTTGCATCAATTTATCCTCATTATCGCTTAAATAATCTATCAATATGCTTAAACCGTCATAAAATTCTTGGTAAATCTTTTCTTCACTTTTATCTTTTTTACAACCAACATTTGTATTTCCTGACCAATACGAAAGTGAATCAGCTATATAGCAACATAGTTCTTTGAATAGTTTTTCATCTATCAGTTCATTACTGTATCTGTTTTCAATATAAAACATTATATAATTTGTGACAGCATCTATTTCTTTCAATTATCATCCTTCTATTTCTTTTATAAGCTTATCAATTTCATCACGAAGTACTTGTTCTTTTGCTACAATTTCTTTTATTTGTTCATTTAATTTAACAATATCAATTTTTTCTCTTGTATCTTCTTTTTCTACATAAGTTGATACAGATAAGTTGTAATCATTTTCTTCTATTTCAGTATTTGAAACTAATTTTGCTACATACTCTATATCTTTTCTATCTGTAAATGTTTTTACAATATGCTCTATATTTTCATCTGTTAATTTATTATTGTTTGTAACTTTTACAAACTCTTTTGAAGCATCTATAAATAAAATGTTGTTATCTTTCTTACTTTTCTTTAATACCATTATACAAGTTGCAATTGATGTTCCAAAGAATAAATTATCTGGTAATTGGATAATACAATCAATAAAGTTATTATCTACTAAATATTTTCTTATTTTTTGTTCTGCTCCACCTCTATAAAGTATTCCTGGGAAGCATACTATTGAAGCTGTTCCATTTGTTGCAAGCCAAGATAAAGAGTGCATAATAAATGCAAAGTCTGCTTTAGATTTAGGTGCTAATACTCCTGCAGGAGAATATCTTGGGTCATTTATTAGAATAGGATTGTCATTTCCTGCCCATTTAATTGAATATGGTGGATTTGAGACTATTACTTCAAATGGCTCATCATCCCAATGTTGTGGATTTATCAATGTGTCTTCACAAGCGATATCAAATTTATCATATCCTATATCATGTAAAAACATATTTATTCTACATAGGTTATATGTAGTTATGTTTATTTCTTGTCCATAAAAACCGTTTCTTACATTTTCTTTTCCTAGTATTTTGGCAGATTTTAATAACAATGAACCTGAACCACAGGCTGGGTCATATACTTTATTTACTGATGTTTTTCCTACTACTGCAAGTCTTGTTAATAATTCACTTACTTCTTGAGGTGTAAAGAATTCTCCTCCAGATTTTCCTGCATTAGATGCATACATTGACATTAAAAATTCATAAGCATCCCCAAAGGCATCTATTGAGTTATTTTTATAATCATCTAATTTAATATCTGCAATACCATTTAATATTTTTACTAATTTATCATTTCTTTTAGCAACTGTTGCACCTAATTTATTGCTATTTACATCTATATCATCAAATAGTCCTGCAAAATCATCTTCACTTTGTGCTCCTTTTGCGGAATTTTCTATATTCTTAAACACCTTTTCTAATGTTTCATTTAGGTTTTCATCATTCTTTGCTTTTTTATGTACATTGCAAAATAGCTCTGAAGGCAATATAAAAAATCCTTTTTCTTTTACTAATTCTTCTCTTTGTGTTTCTGCAACTTCATCTGATAATTTTGCATAATCAAAATCTTTATCTCCTGCTTTTCTTTCTCCTTCATTTATATAATTTGTTATATTTTCTGATATGTATCTATAAAACATCATTCCTAATATATATTGTTTAAAGTCCCAGCCATCTACTGAACCTCTTAAATCATCTGCTATTAACCATATTTTTTTGTGTAGTTCTTCTCTTTCTCTCGTATTTTTATTATTCATTTCTTTACCTCTTATTTTATCTTTTCTTATTATTTTATATCATAAAAAGTCATTTTCTACAATAATTCTACATTTTTTTACAATTTTCTTTTATTTCTTTTTCTTCTATTTTTCCATATATTTTTTCTTTAAATTCTTTGTTTTATTTATCTAATTTTCAATAAGTTGTATCAATTCTTTTTTGCTAAATTTTCTAACATAGCTTTCACCCTTTCTTAATGCATTTCTAATATCATAAAAGATTTTTAGTATCAATCGCTCTTGTCTTAAATTATCTCCATATTCAGCTAAATACTCTTTTCTTATCTCTTGTCTATTATCTCTTGAATTATCGATATTCCAAGCTATAATATATTTCTCCTTTTTTATTCTACACTTTCATCAATCCATTTTCCCATTTCTTCTGTCAAACATTTTATCTCTGTTCTTGAAATAGCAGGAACTTGATAATCATGGATTGATTTTATTACTTCCACAATTTCATTTATTTTATCTGACCTTGTTCTAAACTCAAGCTTAAATTCTTCTTTAGTTTCTATCTTTCCTTCCCACCAATAATCTGATCTAACTTTAGATATTTGACTCCCTGCAACTAACCTTTTCTTCATTAGTGTCTTAGAAATTCTATCTGCTATTTCTTGTTTGTCGCATAATGTTGTTACAATATAATAGAAATAATGATAGTATTCAGGTTCATCCTCGTCATCTTCTTCATCTTCGTAAAATTCATAATCTGCAAAATCTTCAGGTTTATACCCATACTTTTCTAATTCTTCATCGTTTTCTATTTTCTTAATAATTGACTTTGTTCTACTTACAGGAAAAGGTACTTCAGAGCCTAAATAATATTTTGCTTCTGTTACAAGTGCTATAACATCATCACCTGCTCTATTTACAAGTACTTTATCTCCTACTTTAACAGATTTATCATCACTTAAATAATTATAAAAATTATATGTGTCTAAATTGTCAGCATAAACAACTGATACATAATAATATTCTTTATCAAAATCTTCAATTTTAGGTATTCTTAACTTCATATTATCTGTATAAATATCATAAATTATACCTATATTCTCTGTTTTTCCATTTTCTAAGTCATTAAATAAATTATAAGGTATTTCTTTCTTATCTTTTAAGCAAACACTTGTCCAAAACCCTTTTAAATCTGCTATCTCTTTTGCTTTTCTTAAACTATCTATTGAATATTTTTTAAGGTATCTTTCATTTAGTATTTTTGCCATAGTTGTATTTATCATAAATTCAAATCTATTTGTGATTTTTATTACCTTTTCATTTTCTATATCAACTGAAGGATTTTCTATTGTGAAATCTATATAAGCATTTAATAAGTGTTTTGCTATTTCTCTTAATTCTACAACGCCACCAATAGAATGAACTTTTACAAGAGCATATCCTTTTTCATTATTATCTTCTAATTGAATACCTGCAATTACAACTCTGTAACCCTCCCAATTTTCATATCTTTCAAGTAATTTTAGAGATGGTTTCTTTTTATCTATTAATTTTAATTCTTCTGTTATTTCATCATTAAATGGATAGAATGTTACCCATTCTTTAATGTATTTTGAGCAGAACGGTTTTATTTTTATATCAGAATAGTTATAATCTTTTTCATTTTTTAGGTTCAACAATTCTCTACATATGATATGTTCTTTTGAAAATTCTTCTTTTCTTTCTATTTGAATAACTAATATTTCTTCAATATCATATAAAAAATAGTTATTAATTTTATATTTTTTGAAATTCCAAAATTTCTTTTCAAGATATTTTTCAAACTCAATTAAAAATTCTTCAAAATTACTCATTGGTATCACTCCTGCTCTTCATACTTTTATTATTTTTATTTTGAAAATCTTCTGTTATACTCTTTTCTAATTTCTTTAAATTTAGCATTGTTAAAATCCTATACTAGTCACTTATCTTTAGTCTTTTTCTCTATTATCCTTTGTATTACTAATATATCTGCTGCATTTAAATTCGATATTTTCTTTCTTTATTCTTCGCAAGTATATCATAAGTTCGTTGAAATTTCTATATTTATTCAGATAATCAATTTTATCTGAAGTTATTTTATTATAAAAAATTTTTACATTATTTATCTTTTTTTGATATAATAGTGCCATCAAGAAAAGTGGTGAAGAATAGGTAAAGCTAATAGTATTCAAGAGTTAGATTCATTTGATTATGAATTTAAAACAGTAGTTGATGAGATTTCAATTGAATTAATTGGAGAACATGAAGAGTCAATTATAATAAAAAAAATAAAGTTAGGAGGCTTTATATATGCAAGAATTAGAATATGCAAAATACGAAGAAATTGGAAACTGGGATTTTTCAGATATAAAGTATACTGTAGAGCAAGATAGTGATTGGGATTTTTATAAAGAAATTTACAAATATTCTAAACCCAATTCACTAATACTAGATTTAGGTACAGGTGGCGGCGAAAAAGCTTTATTAAAAATGCCAGATGTAGGGATGATAATTGCTACTGACTTTTCACCTAAAATGATCGAAACTGCTAATATAAATAAAAAAAAATATCCTAATAAAAATATAAAATTTGTAACTATGGATAATCTTAATATGAAATTTCCAAATAACTTATTTGATATTATAACTGCAAGACATACCATTATTGATGCTAATCAAATATTTAATTGCTTGTCAGATAAGGGAATTCTTATTATTGAAGGTGTAGATAAATATGATTGTTGGGAACTTAAAGAGCTTTTTAATAGGGGACAAGCTTTTAATGATAAAATTTCAATTAGTCAAAAAGATTATAATGATATAAAAAATGCTGGTTTTTCTGAAATTAATATGCAAGAAATAATACAATATGAATACTATGAAACTGAGGATGATTTACTAGCTTTACTTCTTAAGACTCCTATTTTAGATGATTTTTCAGAATTAAATCCTTTTGATAATATTCATAAAAATCAATTTGAAAAAGACTTATTTAATAATTATGTTTCTGAACACACTACAGATAAAGGAATAGAATTGAAAAGAGTTTTATATGGAATTGTAGCAAAAAAATAAGAGGATTTAGTTTAAAGAAATACTTTCATATCTATGTGTGCCTTTGAACGAATCCAGAAAGGGATGAAATTTTATATGAACAAATTCAAAGAAATAAGACCCATAGTTCTAGGTCTTGCAATAAAAAACAATAAACTTCTAGTAGGAGAAGGTTTTGATAATGTAAAAAATGAAACCTTCTACAGATGTTTAGGTGGTGGAATAGAATTTTTAGAAAAAAGTTCTGATGCCTTAAAAAGAGAGTTTAAAGAAGAAATCGGAGCAAATATCATTATAAAAGATTTTCTTGGTATATCTGAAAACATTTTTACATACAACGGCAAAAACGCTCATGAGTTAATTCTATTTTATTCAATTGATATTCCAGATTGTGCTTATAAAGAAGAATATCATATTATTGATGGAAAAGCAGATTTCAAAGCTAGATGGATAGATATTAATGAATTTAAAAATGGGAATGCAATATTATATCCAGAGGGTGTATTTAAATATATTTAATTATTTTGTATATTTTTAACTGACTTGATCATGCACAAATGACTGCAACACTTGATTTCTATCTTTACCCACTACTTTCTCATAATAGAAAAGCTGGATATGCACTAGAAAATTTACTATTACTGACAAGGTCTTAGTTTTACTTTTTTCTAATTTTCACAAATCACAAATTTTCATGATATATAAAAGTAAAAAACTTTGAGATTTTATATCTCTTTCCCAAAAGTTTTTTTACTTGAAGATTTAATAAATTTTATAAAATTATAGTATATTTTTTATTAAATTTTTATTAAACCTTATGGCATTTGTGGTGGCTATTTTGCCCAATTTTCGCTAAATTCTACATAATGTTGTCGCTTTTAGTCATTATCGTAACCCTTTTTCAAGCAATAAAAAATCACTAAAACCGTTACAGTTCTAGTGATATATTCTTTGGTTGTGGTGGTAAGACTTTGGGCTACGTGACTTCTGGTTATGAGTTTCCCCCATCTACATCTTTCCACATAATCTCCCTATTTTGATTTTTTATACTTCTTATACCCTAAATAACTACCTCCACCTAAAACTCCTAACGTTAAAATTCCGCCTATCACACCTGAATCATCTTGCTTATTCACAGTATTACTACCAGATGCATCATCTTTACTTACTCCCACTGTATTTGTTCCAACATTATTTTCTACTTTTCTCTCTTCTGTTACCTTTATCATAATTGTACTAGTTTTACCATTTGATGTACTAGCAGTTACATTTATGGTTCCCGGCTTTTTTGCAGTAATTTCTCCTAATGAATTAATTGTCGCTATACTTTCATCACTTGATTTCCATACAACATTTCTATCTGTTGCATTATTTGGTGTTATTGTAACTGTTAACTTTTCACTTTTACCTACCTCTATATTATCTATATTTTCATTTATTTTTATTTCTTCTACATCAATAGTGGCAGGTGTTGTAACGGATGTTTTATTTAAAGATGAACTAGATGTGCTACTAGATGAATTTGAGGCAGAGCTACTAGACGATTTTGAAGATAAAGAACTAGACTGTTTTGAATTTGAAGAACTTGATGTGCTACTTTTGCTTGAGGATGAACTTGATGAATATGGGCAAACTCCATTTGGATGTAAATGGGCTGGATATCCTCCGCAATGATAATGATAACTTCCTAATCCGCTTTTATTCTTATTATCTTTGTGACCGCCATTTGCATCTGTTCTTCCAGAATGTGTGTATGTATTAATTTGTATTGAAATTAAACTTAATATTATTAATAAAACTGATACTATTTTCCACTTATTTTTTCTCATATATATCCCCTCTAACTGTTATACTAATTTTTTTACAAATTTTTCCAAAATTGTATATAATATACTATTTTCTTTAAAAATTCGACAATTTATGATATAGTATAAAAAATAAATTCACTAAAATAATGAATAAAATAAAAAAATATGTTAAAATTTTACTAAAATTCGCATATAAATTATACATACAATGCTTACACTACAAATTTCAACATCATACAATAGTAATTTTTTAAAACCTTTACCCATTTACAAAATTAATAACAAAGGAGGACATATATGATTGCAGAATACGACTCAAAATATGATGAGCAAATCAAAAATTTACTAGTAGAATTACAAAATTATCTAATTGACATCGATGATTGGCATACACAAGTAATGCTTCCTGAATATAAAGAAAATATTTTCAAAATTGATATGAATAAAGTAAAAAAACAAAATGGTAAAATTTATCTATCAATTGAAAATGGAATTGTACTTGGACTAATTATTGGAATAGTAGAAGAAAAAGATGAAATTGATAAACTAACAAATGATTGTGCTAAAACTGGCTCTGTCCTTGAATTGATTGTTAAAAATGATATTCGTGGCAATGGAATTGGAAAAACTTTATTAGAAAAAATGGAAGAATATTTTAAAAGTATTGGTTGTAAAAGGATTAATATTGAAGTTTTTGGTCCTAACAAAAAAGGATTAAAGTTTTATGAGAAGAATAATTATATTATTAGAGATATGATTGTTTCTAAAAAAATATAGGCAGATGATTTGGTCTGAAAGAAATACTTTCATATCAATGTGTGCCTTTGAACTAAGCCAGAAATGAATTAAATTTAGTATGAAATAATTTCTTTTATAACTATTTCTGCCTTTGAATGAAGCGAGAAAGGGATGAAATTTTATATGAACAAATTCAAAGAAATAAGACCCATAGTTCTAGGTCTTGCAATAGCAAAATTTAAGACTAGTATCAACCCGCATACTAGTCCTTTTTATTTATCCTTACATCCCTGTAACCGGCAGTTTTTCTTGAACCACCACCTCTTCCGGCTCTTCAACCTCAATTTCCGGTGTATCTTCTTTCAAATTATAAAAATACACTTCTACTGTTTGGTTCAATTCAGCTGTAATTTTTATAAGTTCTGAGCTTAAAATATACCCATCTTTTGCTTTAGTTTCTCTAATATAATAAACTCCTGGCATTATATTGCTTATAATTATTTCTCCATTTTCATTTGTTTTTAAGTTTTCATATATTATTTTTTTATTAGAGTCTAATATTTCAAATTCTGCTCCTTCTATGCTTTCTTTTGTTTCTTTATCTTGTTTAATTATTTTTATTTCTGTTTCATTTTCTGGATATGGTTCGTCTGTAGTTTCATAAACTATTTCGTCTGTAATTTCACCTGGAATTGCAAAATCTTGATAAAAATCATTGTCTGGTATTGCATAGGTTATTGGTTTTGTTTTTATATTGGCTTCTACTGCTATTTTAAAATTAGTATTTTTCTTCATTTCTTCTATTGGTAGCAATATTTTGAATTTTTCATTTTGTTTAAATTCTGTTTTTGGGTTGTTGTTTGTATCTGTTATTTTAATTTTTGATAGTTCTTCTTCTGTTAGTTCTTGCAGAGTTATTTTATAACTTTCCATTGGCAGGGTTGAAGTTACTTCATATGTTTTTGATGCATAGTCTTTTTCTAGATTGTCTTGTTTGAATTTTGAGTCTATTTTATTTATTTTTACTGCTTGTGATGCTGGGGTTTCTGTTGATTCTTCTGCATTTTTTATTATGTTTTTCATTGCTTGTATTGTTCTTTCTCCTTCTTCTCCGATTGGTTCATAGTCTTCTATTTTTTGGTTATATAAGTAACAATAAATTGCTTCTTGAGTTGCTACATATGCTTCATCTCTTGATTTGCATCCTAATTCGCTTAAATTTTTGTATGGGTATCCATTTACTATGTATCTCCATAGCATTACATCATTTATTTCACCATTTTCAGTAACTGTATATGATAATTCGTTTGTTACAAATTCTTTTGTTTTGTCTAGACAGTATGTTGCGTAATTGAATATTTTTCCTGCATATCCAACGAAAAAATATTTTAAAGGTTCTCCTTTATATTTTATTAATGTTACAGAGCCTCCTATTGCTTGTAATTTGAACTTTTCTTTTGCTCCGTTATTATTTGTTGCTTTACTTGTATTTATAAATGTTAATATGATAAATGATAAAATAGTTATTATTACTATTAGAATTTTTATTGCCTTTTTAGTTTTCAATTTTTCTCCTTCCTATTACTTATTTTTTTGTGCTATTTTTAATTTTTACATTTTTTGTGTTTATTCTCTTAAATTTGTCTCTTGAATTTTTTTATTTTTGTAGTTTTTACTTTTTGTTTTTCTTTCTTGTAGCTTTTACTTTTGGACTTTTTTCTTGTATTTTTTACTTTTGGCTTCTCTCTCGTATTTTTTACTTTTAGGCTTTTTTTGTAGCTTTTATTTTTGGCTTCTCTCTCGTATTTTTTACTTTTAGGCTTTTTTTGTAGCTTTTATTTTTGGCTTCTCTCTTGTAGCTTTTACTTTTTGTAGTCTTTACTTTTTTGCTTTTTAAATT
Organism: uncultured Clostridia bacterium; assembly: GCA_944386775.1. Lineage (GTDB taxonomy): Bacteria > Bacillota > Clostridia > TANB77 > CAG-508 > CAG-269. The sequence goes on along the minus strand of CALXCJ010000028.1, from coordinate 610 downwards.
TTTCTATAGTATTTGGGGAGTATTTTTTAAAAGATCTTTTTAGAATAAATTTTAAAGTTATTTTCTATACATTTTTAAAATTGAGTAAGATTATAAAATATATATATTGAAAAATCTTATGTAAATATATTAACACGCTTTACTTGTTTTGTAAAGCATATTTCATCGCAATATTCGACATTTTTCTTGCTGATATGTTACAATTCACGGCTTAAAACAGGTCGCCCTCTACATTTAAAAATTACGGCTGTGAATTGTAACGCTGATATATAGTATTTGTTTAAATTATAAGATAAGTTAGAAAATTACACATAAACTTACGCATTTTTGAAGAGAAAACTTAGCAAAGAAATGTTGTGTTTGCAAGACTTATAGCAATTTAAGTCTTGCAAAAGTGTTTAATTTCCGGATTTACAATTTTTGTTTAATATATAAAGATGTTCTAAAGGTGTTATTTTAAGCTATACATTGTGATTTTCAAATATTAATTTTAAAAAAATTACAAATTAATGTTTAATTCTAAAATCATTATGGTTAGTGTAAAATTAATGTAGGCAAAATATAAAAATGCCTACATAATTTTTTCAAAAAAATATTGAAAAAACATAGA
>CALXCJ010000027.1 GCA_944386775.1 uncultured Clostridia bacterium | reverse complement strand
ATTATATTATACAAGAGATTCTATATTTTTTCAAATTTATTCATTCGGTCCATAGCGAGGTACGAGCTATTTAGTGCTATTGTAATAACTAAAGCAATTAATGTTATTCCCCTTTCTTTTAATTCTTTTGTTTCTTCAAGTTTTTTCTTTAATTTTGACATTTGTGTTTTCCTCCCTATTTTAATATTATTTTTTTACAAAACAATTTTTTCATTTTACATATTTTTCTTATATACATATTTATTTTATAATTAAGTATGAAATTTAATTAAAATATTAAAAACTGGTAACTTTTACTCTTTCTAAGTTTCTATGTTTATAGCATAATTATCTTTTATAATATTTTTTCTATTTTTAATATATTGACTTAATTCGACTTTAGTGGTATATATGCATTATTAAAATATTACAAAATAATTAATTTTCATACTTAATTAGAATACATTTTTTCTTCTAATGCTTTATTTTCTAGCATTTGAAGATTTTTTATATGATATAATAGAATTGGAGCAAAACAGCAATATTCAAATTGCCATTTTGCTCCAGTTTTTAGTAACTATCACAAATGGTAATATTTCAAAAAGGAAAGATTGCCAAAAAGCTCCGTCCTTCTGCAACCTTTTAGCAAAATATCTCATTTTGAAATAATCCCCAAATGCAACATTTGTAAACTACCATTTAATAGTTACTTTAAACAAGTCCCCATCTATTTCAATTAAAAATTCTCCGCCTTGCAATTCTACCAAACTTTTGGCTATAGATAACCCTAATCCGCTTCCTTCTGTATATCTTGATTTATCTCCTCTTACAAATCTTTGCATTAATTCTTCTGATGAAATATTTAGTTTATCTTTTGATATATTTTTCATTTCTATTTGTATTCCATTTATGTTTTTTAATTCTATATATACTCTAGTTCCTTCCATTGCATATTTTGTTATATTGCTAAATAGATTTTCTATTATTCTATACATATATCTACTATCTGCCTGAATTATTACATCTTCATTTGGTAGTTCTAAGTCTATTTTTAGATTTTTCTTTTCAAATTTGTCTTCAAATTCTCCTATTGTTTGTTTTAGTAGTTCATTTATATTAATGTTTTCTATATTTAATTTTACATTTCCTGATGATACTTTTGATGCTTCTACTAAGTCTTCAATTAATTTTTTTAATCTTTGAGATTTTTTATCTAAAATTGCAATATATTGCTCTATTTTTGCATTGTTTATTTCTTCTTTTTTTAGCAAATCTACATAATTTATTATTGATGTTAGTGGTGTTTTTATGTCATGTGATACATTTGTTATTAATTCTGTTTTTAGCCTTTCTGACTTTAAGCTTTGTTCTATTGCATTTGTAAATCCTCCTGCTATGTCATTGATGTATTTTGACATTTGTTTTAATACGCCTTTTTGTTCTTCTTCATTTAAGTGGACATTTGGATTTCCTTCATATATATTTTTTAATGCTTCGTTTATATTACTTATTTTTTTAGTGTATTCTAATAGTTTAAATAAAACCCATATCCAAAATACTATTATAAGTAGTGTTTCTAAAAAACTTCCTGATAAGCTAAATAAAATAGCTTGAACAAGTAAAAATGCTATATATAAAACTATAACGGTTTTTGAAATATCTGTTTTATCTGTTATTTTGTTATATGATTTTTTTATAAGTCTTTTTATAAAGCTATAGATTTTATATACTAAAAAACTGTGCCAAAATTTTTTTGCTTTTATTCTTTTTATGGTAGTTGTAAACCATAGCATAGATGATGCATATATACCAACATAGCTTACTATAAAAATCGATACTGAAATTTTTTGTGGCATGCGAGATTCAATGCTTCCAATTACTATACTTATTAATATACCTATAACAAAAAATACTAAAATTGATAAAATTTCATATGATAGTTTATCTATTCCGTTTAATTCAATTTTACTACTCTCTTTGGTATGACCTATTGCCCATACTAGATATATAATTATTGCAATTAGTAATATTGCAGAAATTGGTATTGTGTACATTGGTGCATTTGGATTTTCTTTGAACATATTATATACAACTTGTTGCACGCTAAATGAAATTGAACTATTAAATGCTACTTTATCTAAATATGAATATATTTCAAAATTGTCTAATTCATCTGCTATATAATAAGATGATATTATATATCTTGCATTATCATTGTTTATTGTTTCTATGTTTGTTGAAATATTATTATCTGCATAGTTCCAATATATTTCTTGGTTTTTGATTTCTTCCATTTCTTTATAATAGTCATTTGATTTTATGTTTGTATATATGTTTTCAGTTTCCTTATCTTTTATAATATATCTTACAAAATCATATACTGAGGAATTGTAACTTGTTGTATCATCGTAAAAAATATTATTTTGTATATCATTTCCTTCTATTTGTACATATCTACTATTATACAAAATAGCATTATCTAGTTTCTTTTGAGTGATGTATGACACATTTGAAAATATTGATGCTATATAGTTTCTACCAAAACTTTCAGTTTCTATATATGTTTTACTTGGATCTTCGTTTATTTCTCCATATTCAGTTGTTATTATTACGTCAAAAATGCTTGCTATAAATATAAGTAATAATATTGGAATTAAAATATAGCACAATGCTTTGATTATTGATGAGTCTCTGAGTTTTTCCATATGATTCTCCTTTTAAATTTATATATCTTCAATTTTATACCCTATTCCCCATATTACTTTTAAATATTTTGGTTCTTTTGGGTTGATTTCAATTTTTTCTCTTATGTGCCTTATATGTACAGCTATTATATTTTCTGCTGCATAACTTTCTTCATTCCATACATTTTCGTATATTTGCTCTATTGAATAGACTTTTCCTTTGTTTTGAAGTAAAAATTTTAAAATATTATATTCTGTAGCAGTTAGTTTTATTTCTTTTCCATCTACTGTTACTTTTTTTGTTTCGTCATTTATTTCTAATTGACCTGATTTTAGAACTTTTTCATTTCTTTTTTCTTTAATATTTCCAAATTCAACATATCTTCTTATATTTGAATTTACTCTGGCAATTAATTCTAATGGGTTAAATGGTTTTGTGACATAGTCATCTGCTCCTGTATTTAATCCTGATATTTTATCATAGTCTTCAGATTTTGCAGATAATAGTATAACTGGAACTGCTTTGGTTTTTCTTATTTCTTCTAGTGTTTCTAATCCGTCTTTTTCTGGCATCATAATGTCTAGGATTACTAGGTGTATTTCATTTTCTGATAATAGTTTTAACGCTTCTTTACCATTGTATGCTTTTATAATATTATACCCTTCTGTTTTTAAATAAATTTCTATTGCATTTACAATTTCTTTGTCATCATCTACTACTAATATGTTATACATAGCCTTCCCCTTCTTTACTTAGATTTTTGTTTTACTTTATTTTTTCACATATATAATAGCACATTTTTATTAATAAAATATAGATTATTTCTTAATTTTTTTTTAATATGTAGAAAAGCAATAAAAACATGCCTTTTGGATAAGCTGTTTTTATTGCTTAGTTTTATATTTTTTACTATTATTTTACCTGCACCAAAGGAATTAAACTTCTTTGATATAGGTCATGTTGCAATATATTTTAGTTTGACTTTTAGCTATTTTCTTGAAATTTGCCCTTCTGTGAGAGAAACTTTATGTTTCTTTTTCGTATCGAAGTACTAGAAACAAAGTACTAAACGGAAACTGTAATAGGAACCGCTGTGGCCACCCGCATTGTTAGAGTAAAAGAGACCCGCACTAGACCCATTGCTGTAGCCACCTCCGCGTGCGAAGAATGGAGTGCCAGAGTCAGCAATGTAAGAATAATCATTAAACCAATGGTTCATGGCACTTGTTGAACTACTTCCAATACTTTTATTTACTTCTATTAAATCATCACCAATTTTTGACATTACTAATTCTGGTGTCGTTTCATAATCTGCCCCCGTGTTTTCATATTTTGTTGCATATTTTGTACTATTGCTTTCTGTTGTTAATCCTGTTACTGTTGTCCAACCAGATACAGAAAAATATCCATTTGTATCTACACTATTAAATGCTGATACTCTCTCCCAAGCTCCACCTGACATATCATATATTCCATATACATTCCCTGTTGTACTTGCTTTTGCTCCTATTGTTGTATTATATGGATTTGGAGTCCCACTCTGATAATTTGCATCTGTACTTCCTCCTCCATTTCCTGTTATATATGAAATACTATTATTTATGTCTACTTCATGTCCATTTCTTCCATATTGGCTATGTGCTAAATATGCTACTGCTCCCCATTCACTGTTTTTCATCATATGGCTATTTATACTTGTATTTCCTATGCTTTCTCCATAGTTTATTCCTGCTGTGTATTGTTCTCCTATTGTCATATCTCTTAAACTTGACTCATTTGGTACTACATTTAATTCTGCTGAACTTCCACTTACTTCATATTTTGCAACCCATATTCCAGATAAATCACTGTCCCAGCCTCCATTTGACCAAGTATTTTCTGTGTCATTCATAAATGCTGGGTGTACTATATATTTGTTTCCTTGATATTCTACTGTGTCTAAAGTATTATCTATTTTATATTTTAAAGTTCCATCTTCTGCTGACCACATTCCCCATCCGTCGTAATATCCTGTTATGTTTTCTAATTTCTCATCACTATAATATGTTATTCTATAGGCATATCTTGGAATCCATACAAAGTAACTTCCATCTAATTTTACATTTGCCCACATTGATTCTAAGTTGTCTTCTTTTCCTGTTTCTTTTTTATAGTTATACCATTGTGCTTGGGCAGTAGCATCTTCCGTCCAAGTATCTCCTGTTTTTGTCCAAGTTACTTTTTCCATTCCTGTTGTTAATTTTGGTTCGTTTGGATTTTCTATTACATTGTTTTCAATATCTAGCCATATTACTTCTATTGTTCCGTATGGTGTTTCTATTTGTTTGTTTTCATCTGCTACACTACTTTCTGTTGGCTTTATTACTACTGCTACAGCACAGCTTTCCACTATTGTACCATAAGATACTGTTATTGTTGCTGTTTCTGTATTTTTTCCTCCTGTTACTTTTATTTTGTTTCCTTCTACTTCTACTGTTATATTGGGGTTACTTGATTCTGCTATTATTGCATTTTCTCCATCTTCTATTTCTGTTTTTTCTTCTGCTACTTCTATATTTCCATTTTCTTGTGTTATTAAATAATAGTTTCCATCTATTTCTGCATAGTAATTTGTTCCTTCTCCGCTTCCTTCTAGTGTTACAGTTATTTCTGCTGTTTCATTTGGGGATAGTGTAATTGTGTGCTAGATAGGTTTATTCCTGCAATACTAGAACTTGATGCAGGTCTTGTTACTATGTTATATCCTTTTTCTGTTAATTTATTTATTAAATCTCCTAAACTTGGATCTTCGCCTCCTTCGGTGTATTTGTTTGCTAATAATTCTGTATATATTATATTTGCTTCTTCTTCTAAGTTTGCTATTTCTGTTTTTGTTTTTGCATTTAGTGCATTGTTTAGTATTCCGTTCGGTCCTGATAGGGTCGCAATTGTTACCCCAGCTAATATTAATAATATAATAATTGTTATGACCAATGCTATTAATGTTATTCCTTCTTCTCTTTTCTTTTGATTCTTCTCTTTCTTTACCATTTGTTTTAACCTCCGAATTTTAAACTTTTTGTTTTAGTTTTTTTCTTCCTTATAATTAAAATATCACATACTTTACTTTTTGTCTATTAGTTTTTATCACTTTTAACAATATTTTTGTTGGTAATATTTAATACGTTTTTATAATTAAGTATAAAAATTAATTAATAATTAATATTCACTAAAAGTATTGATATATAAAGGTTTTTTTAATTTTTTATATATAAATTTTAACCTGTTATTTCTTGCAAAATCATTTTTTGTATATTGACTTATTCTATTGATAATGCTATATTACTCTTAAGTTTTCCAATTAATTAATTTTTATACTTAATTACATTACTTTTTTCTTCTTATTCATTTATATTCTATTGCTTTAATTTATTTTTCACTATTTGCAAATAACTATTATTTTTTTCTTAATTTTAAATTATTATCTCATACAAAAAAATCCCAGATTTCTCTTTATCACTTAACTTATTATCTGTTAATATCTCTATTGTTATACATACACTTTTAAAATTCCAGTTGAAGTCTTTCCTTACCTTCTTATTCATTTGCTTCACTTTCAATTTTTAACCATTTAAAATTGTTTTTAGTATAACTTTATATGATTAATGTAGAAAAAAACCTGCTAATAAAAGTCAATATTTTTTACAAAAATTTTTAAAAATTTTGTATTTATTTTTTTCACGACAAATAGCACTCTTATGAGTGCTTGTTTTATGTAAATTATCCTTTTTTTCTATCCATTATCATATACTTCTTTTACTCTTGCATAGTATATTCTTAAAAACTTATTTAATCCAGCTATTTTTGCCACTTTTAGTGCTTTGCCTTCTTTCTCTTTTTTAGTTATAAATAAATATACTGCATCATCTTTGGGTTTACTTGTCTTTAAACATTTCATCACTTCATATCCTGTTTTTCTTAGTGCAGAAGATCCTCTTTTTGATATTTTACGATGACTACTATTAAATAAACCAGACTGAAATGGTGGAGCATCAATTCCAGCATATGCAATTAATGCTTTTCCACTATGAAATCTTCTAACATCTCCTATCTCTGCTATTAATCTCGGTGCTAATACATCTCCAACTCCATTCATTGCTCTAACAACAGAATATTCTTTTAATTTCTTGGCTATTTCCTGCATTTGTGATAAAATCTTTTCAAGAGTTTTATCAATTTCTCTGAGAACTCTTACTGCTTCCAATACCATCATTTTTGTTAATGGTATTTTGGAATCTAATGTTGGGATACTTTCTTTAGCCAAAGCATATATTGTAATCGCTTTTGCTTTGCTTTGATGGTATCCTTTATTTTTAGCCCATTCTATATAACTATCTATAAACTCCGTTTCAGTTTTGCTTGTAATATTATCATAATGCCAATATTCCTCTGCAAAATCATTTAACTTATCTTTTTCTGGTTTATCTGAACGATTTTGTAATAATGTTTTTATCTTTGGCATTGTACGATCTAATATATTTGTTAATGCTAATTTGCTGTCAACTCGCATTTTCATGTAATGTGCATATTGTCTCCCCAAGAATCGTAATTGCTCATATTTTTCTTCATTTGCCTCATATTTTTCTAAGTGATACCAATTATCTATTCCATAATTAGCTATTTTTATGGAGTCTAACTTATCTGTTTTTCCTTTTCTTAGAACTGTGCTAGCATATTTTTTCATTACTAATGGATTCACTACACATACATATAAATCTTGTTCAACCAAATATGTCAATATTGGAAAATGATATCCACCTGTTGCTTCCATTACTATTCTTACTTCATCATCTAATCGTTTTAACATTGATACTACTTCTGATAAATCTTTTTCTGTATGATTAATTTCAAATGGTGAACTTACAATTTCTCCATATGGTTTTAATATACAGATTGTACTTTTTTCTTTTGATACGTCAATTCCTACACTTATCACTTTTATACCTCCATTTTTTATATTTTGTAATTGTTTCCACCTGTACTTATTATAATTCATTTTGGTTAGTTACACGAAAGCCCTATTTAGGTTTCAACCTGCTTAATCGAATTTTTATAATAAGAGATGGCTAACTGTTTTTATCACGGATGTTTCAGTCCAAAATTTCCAACGTTAGACCAATTACTCTCTTATTATAAATAAAAATAAGTATAAAGTTAATCATAAATTATTTTGATTAACAATTACACTTTTATAGTACCAAAATTTCCACAAAAAAATGCCTTGAATTTAATTTCTTAAACTCAAAGCAAAATACTTATTTTTTATAATAAACCTCCATCTAAATAATTTCTTCCTCCATAATATATATGTGCAATATAAACTATTTTTTCTGGTTCATCTTCATCTAAAAATTGTTCTGTTAATTTTACTCTATATTCCATATTTTTCCTTCCATTCTTTAAAAACTTCTCTAGCATCTCTTACTCTGCCTTTACTTATATCATCTTCAGCCTTTAATAGATGTTTTTCTATATCTTCCTTTAATAATTTTTCTCTATATTCTTCCATTTTCATAATTACAATATCATTGTTATTCATAGTAATAACCATTTCTCCATTTTGGTTAACTGCTGTTTTTAAATCCTGAATATTTGTTACTTGTATTATTTTAATACACCTCTCTTTTTAAATACTATTTATAGTATAGCATAGAATTGCCTATTTTTGAATAGTTTTTAATAACTTTTCTGATAATTTTCTTGAATTTATTATTTGTAAATAACTATATTATATACTGCTATCTACTATATTTTTATTAAGTTCATTTTTTCCTTCCATTTCAAAATAGTTACATAAAAAGCTTTAGGAAATATTCCCAAAGCTTTACTCAGTTAAAACTTCATAAATATATTTAACATTTACATTTTCTTCTCCAATTTCTATTACTTCTTCTATATCCTCGCAAACTTTTTCAGCCTTTTTTTCATCATTTGTATAAATATATGCTAAAGTTTCTCCTTTTTCTACTTTGTCACCTACTTTTTTATTTAAAACTATTCCAACAGAATTGTCTATAATATCTTCTTTGTTTATTCTTCCTGCTCCTAGGAAGCAAGCAAGTTTTCCTATCTCTTTTGCTGGAATATTTAGTAGTTTTCCACATTTTGAAGCTTTTACTTCTTTTACTATTTTGGCTTTTTCAAATTTAGAGGTATCTTCTATGTATGAAACATCTCCTCCTTGGTTTTGAACTAATTCTTTAAATTTTTCAATTGCTTTTTTGTTTTTTATGTTTTCTAATAACTTTTCTTTGTTTTGATCGATATTGTCTCCTAAGTTTGCAAGTTTTAGCATATATGCTCCTAATTCTAGTACTACTTCTTTTACATCTTCTGGCATTTGACCATTTAATGCTTTTATTGCTTCTATTACTTCTAAATTATTTCCTACTGCATAGCCTAATGGCTCATCCATATTTGTTAATATACATACTGTTTCTCTTCCTGCTAGTTTTCCAATTTCTATCATTGTTTTAGATAATTTTTTTGCATCTTGCAAATTTTTCATAAATGCCCCATCGCCTACTGTGACATCTAATACTATTTTTTGTGCTCCACTTGCAATTTTTTTGCTCATTATACTTGAGGCGATTAATGGTATACTTTCGACGCAAGCTATACTGTCTCTTAGACTATATATCTTTTTATCTGCTGGTGCTAGATTTCCTGTTTGTGTTATCATACTTATTCCGATTTTTTCTATATTTTTTATGAATTCTTCTATTGATATTTCTGTTTTGTACCCTGGTATTGATTCTAGTTTATCTGCTGTTCCTCCTGTAAAACCTAGTCCTCTTCCTGACATTTTTGCAACTGGAACTCCTAGGCTTGCTACAAGTGGTAATAATATTAGTGAAACTTTATCTCCTACTCCTCCTGTTGAGTGTTTGTCAACAAATATTTTTCCTTCTTTATTTAAATCTAATATTTCGCCAGAGTTTGCCATTGCTATACTTAAATTTGTGGTTTCTTCAGGTGTCATGCCATTTAAATATATTGCCATTAATAAGGCTGAAGCTTGGTAATCTTTTATTGTTCCTTTTGTATAGCCTTGGATAAAATATTCAATTTCTTTTTTTGTTAATTCTTTTTTGTCTCTTTTTTTCTCTATTATTTCTAAAATATTTAATATTTCCACTAAAAACAATCCTTACATATATTTATTTTTAGGTTTTTAAAAGGGATTTACCTATAAACCTATTTTAAATTAAAATAATTTTTTGTTAAAATTGTTTTAATTTAAAATTTTGGCTATTTTTGAGTGCCAATTTTGAGCATCATTTGAGCATCATTTTGAGCATAATTTTGAGCATAATTTTGAGTGCCATTTACTACTTATGATTATAAAAAATGTAGAGAAACCTCAAAATATTATTTATACAAAATTTTTCGTAAAGCTTCTCCTATGTATTGGTGTAAGCCCATATTCTTTTATTGCTTGTATATGCATAGCTGTTCCATAGCCCTTATGTTTGCTAAAACCATATTGAGGATATATTTCGTCCCACTGTCTCATTATTCTGTCCCTTGTTACTTTTGCAATTATTGATGCTGCAGCAATTGAGTAACATTTTGCATCACCTTTTATTATTGCCTCATATAGGATACCTTTTGTATCTATGTGCTCTAATGCATCAATTATTATTAAATCTGGCTTTATAGATAGTTCTTCTACAACTTTTGTAACTCCTCTTTTTGTAGCATTTAATATATTAATTTCATCTATTACATCTTGACCAATTACTGCAACTGAATATGCTATTGCTTCATCTATTATTTTATCATATAGTAATTCTCTTTTCTTTTCTGAGACTTTTTTAGAGTCATTTACACCTTCTATCATTGAGTCTTCTTTCATTATTACTCCTGCAACAACTACAGGGCCTGCTAGTGGTCCTCTGCCTGCTTCGTCTATTCCACATATTTTTGTAAATCCTTTTTGATGAAGATCTTTTTCTATTAATTTTAAATTCTTCAAACGTTCTTCTTCTTTTTCTTTCATTGTTTTCCCTTCTTTTGCTATAACTTTATTTGAATTTTAACTTAAAGTATTGCATATATATTTTAAAGTTTTAAAATACTAGTTTTATCTACAATAAGTTTATATTGCATTTAGACTTTATTATTTTTTGTCATACAAATTACACTTAACTAACAGTATCTATATCTCTTATATCATCTAAACAATATTTAACTTCTCCATTTTCTAATCTAAAGCCTTCTGTATTGTATATAGTTACATTTGCATTACTTTTATCATATTTTACAATGTAATAACCTTTTTCTTCATCAGATTCTACATTATTTATTCCCATATCTTTTAAGTCTTGTGTAGATAATTTATATAATAGTCCATTATCTATATCTGCTGATGATATTCCAATTGTATTTATTAATTTATTTGCAAGTTCTGTATCTGATGTTTTAGTAATTACTGTACCTTTTAGATGTGAGTTTGCTTTTGCTTGCATTTCTTCTGTTGCATTTGCTGGTTCTACACCTAATTCATAACTTGCATTTTCTACATATTCTCTTGCTTTTGCTTCTATTAATAACATATTTGTCTTAAAATTTTGTAAATTTGCATTTCTTACTGAGTTATTACTTAAATTTATTGTTATTCCTGCTATTATTCCTAATACTATTATTGTTATAATTAAACTAACTAATGTTATTCCTTTATTACTTTTTTTGAAATTCATAAAATTCCTCCTAATATTCTATTTTTATATTATTACTTTTGTATTATATATTTATTTAAGATTTTTTTCAATACCTTAATATTTTAAAAAAACTTTTAACTATTACATTTCTTTCACAAAATTTTCACAAAAAACTTGTATTCTATAATAAATTTAGGTTATTATAAATATAACAAAAAAAATAGGAGGTCTTATAAATGGACGAAATGAAAAATCAAAATAAAGCAGAAAACAAATCAAATTTTACAACAGTAGTAGGGGCAAACCCATATAATAGTAAAAAGGAAAAAACAAAAACAGGTTTTGGAAAAAGTGTGCTATTACCATTTTTTAGCGGAATAGTAGGTTGTGCAGTAGTTGTAGGAACTTGTTTTGGTGTTCCTTCTATAAGAGAAAATTTACTTAATTCATCAAGTTCTTCTACATCAGGCATAAGTAACACATCATCATCTGGTGAATCTTCAGGATATGTTTCTCAAATTTCTCTTTCAAATTATTCTGACACAGCTGTATATGCTGCAAATAAGATATTACCATCTATAGTTGGTATAAAAGTTGAATACACTGTAAATAACTCTATGCTACAAATGTTTGGTCAATCAAGTACTTCTACTGCAACAGCATCAGGTTCAGGAATTATTATTAGTGATGATGGTTATATACTTACAAATAACCATGTAATATCTTCAACTAGTGAAGATTCTTTCTACCAAATATCTGAAGCAAATAAAATAACAGTTACTTTATTTAATGATTCAACTGAATATGAAGCAAAAATAGTTGGTAAAGATGAAGAAACAGACTTAGCTGTTATAAAAATTGACAAAACAGGTCTTGTAAAAGCAGAATTTGCAGATTCTGATTCAATTAAAGTTGGAGAATTTGCAATGGCTGTTGGAAACCCAATGGGAATGCAAAGCAGTGTAACTACAGGAATAATAAGTGCAGTAAATAGAGAAATAACTGATACTGATGGTAAAACATATACACTAATTCAAACAGATGCTGCTATAAACTCTGGAAATAGTGGTGGTGCTTTAGTAAATAGTGAAGGTAATGTAATTGGAATTAATACATTAAAACTTACAGGAAATAGTGTTGAAGGTATTGGTTTTGCTATTCCTATAAATTCAACTACTGATATAACTTCTCAATTAATAGAATATAGTAAAGTAAAAAGACCATATATAGGTATTACAGGTATCGACTTAGATGAACAAACCGCTAAAACTTATAATTTAGTAGTTGGTGTATATGTAAAATCTGTTGAAGACTTTTCAAGTGCTGAAAAAGCTGGTATAAAACCAGGTGATGTTATAATTGAAGCAGATGGAACAAAAATTACTACTATGGATGATCTTACTAAAATAAAAAATTCACACAAAATTGGTGATGAAATGAAAATTAAAGTAAATAGAGATGGGCAAGAAAGAGAATTAACTGTAACACTTGGAGAACAACCTTAGGTTTGTTTGATTGATATTTATTAATTTTAAAAAGTTGTTAAAAAATCCTTTAAAATAATATTTTAAAGGATTTTTTACATATTTTTAAATAATGTTTTTGATGGTATTTTAAATAATATATTTAACAAATTTTCACTTTCAATTCACAAAATGGTCAAAAAACTTATTTATAATACAAACATAATCAGTACAAAAACTGATTTAAATAAAAAAACATCCCCTTTTATTTTCAAAAAGAAGCAATCTTATATGTAGATTGCTTCTTAACTTTTTATTTAAATAATTACCATATCCATTTCACTTGTAAGTAAATCATTTCCATAAGCATAAATAATATATAAATTATTCTCATAAATAAAAAATTGTTTTGAATTTTCTATTTTATATATATCACTTTTGCTATCTCTTTCAAAAATATTGTAACCTAATGCTTTTAAATCATTTGCCTTTTTTTCTTCATCTTCTATTTCAGTTATAATTTTATTTTGTACTGCACCTTTATCTGCTCCTAATAAATTTATTGCATCTTCTAAAGTTATTTCTCTTTTATTTATTAAATCATAGTTATATGTTTGTATTACTAATTGCTGAGGATTAGGTCCTTCTTTTAATATTGATTTTATAATTAATGAAAGTATTCCATTTTCTATATTTGCTTTATATTGTATAGAATAAATTATATTTCTATTATTTGTTTCATATACACTATTTGCTTTTGCTATAAATATGTCGTTTATTTCGTTATTATATTTTTTTATGGTTTCATCATTTATATTCATATATGGAATATACAAGTTTAGGTCATAGTTTTGGTCATTTTTTTCTTGTTTTTCGTATTCTGTATATACTAAGTCTTTTTCGCTATCTATTTTTGCTACATTATATTCTGCATCAGTTTCTAATGTGTTTGTAAATATAGAATCAAATCCTTGTTTTAGCAAACTTTCCTCTTCTTCTGTTTTTAGTTCTCTACTTTGAAGTCCAAATATAGCATTTATTAAATCATTTCCTAAAACTTGAACTGCAACTACAATTGCTATAGCAATTATGCATACTACAATCGATATAACATATACTGTAATTGTTTTTTTACTTAAATGATTTTTATCTTCTTGTATTAAATTCATTTTTATTCCTCTCTTTCGTTTCGTTTAATTATAACATTTTCTTAATATGCTCGTCAACTAAAGATGTATAATTTTTTATAGCATTATTTGGCAGTTTTTAAATTTTATTCTACCTAAAAGTCATTAATTTATGGAATTTATAAACATCGCTCCAAAGGTTGATATTAATGTATTTTTAAATGTTTTCCTATTGACTATTTTTAAAATTTGAGGTATCATATTATATATTGAATTTTAGAAAGAAATGAGGAATTTTAATATTATGTTATGTTCAGATTGTAATAAAAATCCAGCTATTATTTTCTTCCAAAAACAAGAAAATAATAAAGATGAAATAGAAGGTCTTTGCTATAACTGTGCCAAAAAAAGAGGTATAGATCCTCTAGACACACTAAAAAAGCAAAACGAAGTTTTAGGGCAAGATAAAGTAAATTTAAATGATATGTCCAAACAATTTGAAGCAATTTTTAAAGATTTAGCAGAAAATATAAATCTAGAAGATTTAGAAAATATAGAAGGTGCTATCACATTTGGCACAAACTTAAACCCTCAAGATGAAAATTACAATGATGATAGCGAAGATTATGAAAAACCAAAAATTGCAGGTGCTGCAATCCCACTTGGTTCAATATTTTCTAATATGTTTGGGTCAAATTCTCAAAGCAATTTTAATAGCTCAAATCCTGAGCCAAACGAAGAAATGGAGAGAAAACGTATTAAAGTAGAAAAAAAGAAAAGTCAAAAACAAAATAAAAAGAAAAAATATCTAGATACATTTGGAACAAATTTAACAAACAAAGCCAAAAACAATGAATTAGATATTGTAATTGGTAGAGATAAAGAAATCCAAAGAATAATTCAAATTTTAAATAGACGTTCTAAAAACAACCCTTGCCTAATTGGTGAACCAGGAGTTGGAAAAACTGCAATTGCACAAGGTTTAGCAATTAAAATTGCAAATAAAAATGTACCTGCAAAATTATTAAATAAAGAAGTGTATTTACTAGATATGACAGCAGTAATTGCAGGAACACAATTTAGAGGTCAATTTGAAGCAAGAATGAAAGGAATTATTGATGAATGTAAGCAATATGGAAATATTATTTTAGTAATTGACGAAATCCATAATATAATTGGTGCTGGTGATGGTGAACATTCAATGAATGCAGCAAACATTTTAAAACCTGCACTATCTAATGGAGAAATACAACTAATTGGTACAACAACACTAAAAGAATATAGAAAATACATCGAAAAAGACTCTGCTTTAGAGAGAAGATTCCAACAAGTATTAGTTGAAGAACCAAATATAGAAGATTCAATTGGAATACTAGAAGGCATTAAAAAATACTATGAAGAATACCATAAAGTAAAAATATCTTCAGATGTAATAAGACAAGCTGTAATAATGTCTGAAAAATACATTCATGATAGATTCTTGCCAGATAAAGCAATAGATATTTTAGATGAAGCATGTTCTAGAATAAACCTAGAAAATAAAGATTTATACACTTTAGAAATGCTAAAACAAGAACTTAAATCTGTTCAAGAAGAAAAAGAAGAAGTTGTTGCAGCAGACTCAACAGAAGACTACCAAAGAGCAGCTGACTTAAAAACTCGTGAATGCCAACTTGTAGAACAAATAGATAAACTAAATAAAAAAATGAAACTAAAAAACCTAACAGTTCAAGACATTGCATCTGTAATAGAAAGTTGGACTAAAATACCTGTTAAAAAAATTACAGAAGCAGAAACACAAAAACTACTAAACCTAGAAACCAATTTGCATAAAAGAATAATAGGTCAAGAAGAAGCAGTAAATGCAGTTTCAAGAGCAATAAGAAGAAATAGAGCAGGTCTTCAAAGTACAAAAAGACCACCATCATTTATATTTGTAGGACCAACAGGAGTTGGAAAAACAGAACTTGCAAAAAGCCTAGCATATGAAATGTTTGGTTCAGAAGACTCAATAATCAGAATAGACATGTCTGAATATATGGAAAGCCACTCAACATCAAAACTAATTGGTGCACCTCCAGGATATGTAGGATATGACGATGCTGGTCAATTAACAGATAAAGTAAAAAGAAAACCATATTCTATCATTCTATTAGACGAAATAGAAAAAGCACACCCAGATGTATTTAACATCTTACTTCAAGTATTAGATGATGGAAAATTAACAGACAGCCAAGGAAACACAGTAAGCTTTTCAAACACAATTATAATAATGACATCAAATGCAGGCTCTAACCTAAACAACAACTCAATCGGTTTTGGAAAACAAACTGTAGACAAAGGAAAAATAGAAGATAGCTTAAAAGACGTTTTCAGACCAGAATTTTTAAACAGAGTTGATGAAATAGTAGTATTTAACTCTCTAACACCTGATGAGCTTATGCAAATTGTAGACTTAATGTTAAATGACACCAAAATTGCCCTTAATGATAAAGATATTTCTTTAAATATAACTCAAGACGCTAAAAAGTTTATTTTAGACAAAGGTACAAACATCAAATTCGGTGCAAGACCTTTAAGAAGAGCAATCCAAAGGTATGTGGAAGATGAAATATCTGAAAAAATACTAAGAGGAGAAATTTTGAATGGTGAAACTGTGAAAATTGACTTAGATAAAAATAGTGATAGTTTGACATTTTCAATTGAATAATTATTAAAATCAATATAAGGAGAAAAAATATGTTAAAATATGTACCAAATGCACTTACAATTTTAAGATTTATATTAATACCAATTATACTAATATATATATTTACAGGAAACTATCTACTTGGATTTGTGTTTTTTACATTATCTGGTATAACTGATATTTTGGATGGAACCATTGCAAGGAAGTTTAATTTGATTTCAAATTTTGGTAAATTGATGGACCCTTTAGCAGATAAGCTTACTCAAATATCAGTTCTTGCTTCTCTTACTTTGAAAGATATAATTCCTATTTGGATATTGCTTATTGTTGTTTTAAAGGAATTAATTATGATAATTGGCGCGTCTTTCCTTTATGGTAAGGATGTTGTTGTTTATAGTAAATGGTATGGTAAACTTGCGACTGTGTTGTTTTATATTGCAATAGTTATCTCACTAATTTCTAAACAATTTTCTCTTACTGGTTTTTGGGATGGACTTGATTTGGCTTTATATTGCATTGCTGTTATTGCAACAATTTTTTCTCTTGTTATGTATATTAAGTGCTTGTATCAGAGAGGGTTTATTGATAAGGAAGATTTGAAAAAGGAAAAACAGCAGGTTATTATTAAGAAAAAACAATAAAATTTGGCGGTCTAAAATAAAAACAGTAAAATTTAGCCTTCTAAAATGATGTTTTTTGCATATTTTAGAAGGTTGTTTATTTTATATAAAATTTTTAAGATATTCTACCAAAAATAATGGAATATTTATGATCTTTCCATCTTTTTTCAGATTATTCATTGAAAATCTTACAGATAGATCATTATTCAATTTCTCATTATATTTAGTTAAACTAATATTATTTGTCGATTTATTTGCTTTTACTTCAATAGGTATTATTTTATTATTATATTGAATAACAAAATCTACTTCATGTCTATCAAATGTATAATAATTAGGTACTGTATCAAATATAGTACATAACATATTTAAAATAAAATTTTCTGTGAATGCTCCTTTAAATTCTTCAAATAATTTATCACCTTCGATTACAATTCTACTATCCAAATTTGACATTCTTCTGAGTAAACCAACATCATTCATATAAATTTTAAATGAATTTAAGTCATTATATGCTTTTAGTGGAAAGTCTGTTTTTTTAACATTATATATTTTATAAATTAAATTTGCATCATTTAACCAATTCAGTGCATTTTCATATTCTCTTGCTCTTGCTCCTTCTTTTATTGTTTGATACAAAAATTTTTTATTTTCTTTTGCAAGTTGCGATGGAATACTATTCCATATTAAAGATATTCTATTTGCCTCACTATTTTGTGTATGTTTTGAAAAATCACTTTCATATCCTTTTAATATATTTTCTTGTATAATATTTACAAGTTCCATATTTTTTTCTTTTACCCAACTATTAACTGCTTCTGGCATTCCACC
Organism: uncultured Clostridia bacterium; assembly: GCA_944386775.1. Classification (GTDB taxonomy): domain Bacteria; phylum Bacillota; class Clostridia; order TANB77; family CAG-508; genus CAG-269. The sequence continues at coordinate 3,995 of CALXCJ010000027.1, read as the reverse complement.
AATTATGAAATATGCTTTTAATTTTTCTTCTAGTTGATTAAAAAATATATCTGGAATATTTTCAATTTCTTTTACGGATTTCATATATTCTACTAAATTTTCACAATTATCTGCTATTAAAAATTCACTAAATGTCATAGGATACATATTCAAAAATTCTACCTTACCTACTGGAAATGATGTATGTGATAGCCTAATTCCAAGTAAACTTCCAGCACATGCTATATGATATTCATTTGCTTCTTCCTGGAAATATTTCAAACTATTTAACGCATTTGGGCATTCTTGAATTTCGTCAAAAATGATTAATGTCTTTTCTGGCTTTATTGCTTTTCTATATATAAATGATAATTGCTCTAATATTCTTTTGGGATCTTTAGTATTTTTAAATAAATTGTATAAATCTTCATCATGGTCAAAATTAAAATATGCGACTCCTTCATAATTTTCTTCTCCGAATTGTTTTAATATATATGTTTTGCCAATTTGTCTTGCTCCTTTTAATATTAAAGGTTTTCTATATTTGCTTTCTTTCCATTTTACTAATTCTTTTAAGATAAATCTTTTCATTGTACACATCTCCTATAACTAATATATATCAATTATATATTAATTATACTACTTTTGTCACACTTTTACAAGGATATTTTGCGTATTTGTCACATTTTTGCAAGAATATTTTATGTGTTCGTCACATTTTTGCAAGTATATTTTACGTATCTGTCACATTTTCGAAAGTTTTTCAAAAGATTATATCACACTTTTGCAACTTTTCAAATAATTATTGTACTTTATTTTTTCAAATTATTAATTTTTTCAATAGCTACTTTGCAACAAATTAACACAATTTTTTAGCTTAATTAATTCTTTCTATATTATAAACAAAATTCCTACTATTTATTACTTGAATCAACTATTTAGCATATATTGATGGAATTTTAGTATTAAAAAGCACAAATTATTTAATATTCCAAATCAACTACAAAAAAATATAAAGGTCCGACACCAAAATCCCGGCTAGCCGGGATTTTAAGCTAGTCCCTCGATCCCGATATTACTTCTTTTATTTCTTTTATAGAACTAATACTTTTTCTTATTTCTTCTAAGCTGTCTGCTTGATTTATTTCTAATACAATTTCAATTTTGACTAATTCTTTTTCTAAAAAAGTGGTGTTTAATGATAAAATATTTACATTTAAGTTTTTTATATTTTCTGTTATTTGTAAGACTAGTCCTTCTTTATCTTTTGATATTATGTCTAATTTTACTATGCATTTTGATATTTTTTCTTTTACTTTTTCTAGTTGTTTTAATATTTCGTTTTTTGCCATTGCTGTTTTTACAATTTTTAGCCAGTTTGCGTTTGGTATTATTTCGTTTGTTGTTGTGATTATTTTTATAATGTCTCCATTTTTTAGTTTTGTAATTACTGGCATTTCTTTTCCGTTTACTGTTGAGCTTAATATGTGGTTTCCTAAATGTATAGATACTTTATATGCAAAGTCTATTATGCATGATCCATTTGGAAGTATTATTAGTTTTCCTTTTGGGGTGAATACATATACTTCTTCTTCGAATAATTCTTGTTTTATTGCGTTTAAGAAAATTTTGGGGTCGTTTATTTTTTCTTTTAGTTCTAAACTATTTTTTACACCTATGAATTTTTCTTTTATTAAGTCATTTTCTAAATCTATTTTGTCATTTTTTATGTATGATAGATATGCTAAAATGCCGTATTTTGATATTCTGTTCATTTCTACACTACATATTTGTGCTTCAAAAATAACTCCCTTTTCGCCTATCATTCCACTTTGGAGTGCTTCATACATATTGTTTCTTGGGACTGCTATATAGTCTTTAAACGTTCCTGGCAAAAAACTATACATTTCGCTGATTATTCCTAAAACTATGTAACATTCTTTTTTATCTTTTACTATAATTTTTATTGCGAATAAATCTTTCATTTCTGGAAGGGTTATTTTTTTATGTTTTAATTTTATATATATGTTATATAGATGCTTTCTTTCTATATTTATTATTGCTGGGATTCTGTATCTTCTTAACTTTTTTTCTATATTATTTTTGGTTTGTTCTAAAAAGATTTTTCTTTCTTTTTCTTGTTTTTCTACATCTTCTAAAATTTTTTGATATTCTTCTGGGTATAAAAATTTGAAAGCATTATCTTCTAATTTTGATTTAAAATCATACATTCCGAGCTTGTTTGCAATAGGTGCATATATATCTATTGTTTCTTTTGCAATAGATATTTGTTTTTCTCTTGAAAGATGCTCTAAAGTCCTTACATTGTGGAGTCTGTCTGCTAGTTTTAACAATATTACTCTTATGTCTTTTTCCATTGCTGTAAATAATTTTTTAAAGTTTTCTGCTTGTTTTTCCTCATTTGTTTCAAACATTTGGGTAATTTTAGTTACACCTTCTACAAGCTCTGCTATTTCTTCTGAAAATTCTTTTTTTATGTCTTGATATGTAGAATCTGTGTCTTCTACTACGTCGTGTAGTAATGCTGCACAAATAGTTTCTGTATCAAGCCCCATTTGTGCAACTATAAATGCTACATTTAAGGGGTGCACAATATATTCTTCTCCTGATTTTCTTTTTTGATTTTTATGCTTTTCTTTTGCATATAAATATGCTTTTTGAATTAGATTTTTATTTATGTTATGACCTTTTCTTTTAGCAACAATTAAGATGTCTTTTATAGTTAAGTTCATTTTTTAGCACCTCCTTAAATTATATTTATTATATAGTTTAAAATTGTTCTTTTATTTTATAGTACCTACAAACAGTATATAAACTCTTATCACCAGTATTAAAAATTCTTCCATTTCCATTTACTGCATTTAAAGTCAATGCTTTATCTAATGTAGAAGATAATGCAAGACATACTCCATTTTTACTTATAAAATTTGCAGTATTTTCTTCAATTGAAAATGTAAACTCTGGGTGAATTTCTGCTAAAACTGGGCAATATGTACATCTTATAAAATCTTTTTCAATCCATATTTGTAAACCTTTTCCACCATTTGCACAATATGTGTGGATATTTTGCTGGCATTCTTCCAGCTCTTCTCTATCTAAAAATATCCTTGGAAGAGAAATTTTAAGACCTTTTTCTTTAGCTATCCTTTGTATATCTTTTGTAATCATCCTCCATTTTTGTGGTTTTATATGGTTTAAATTAACATCTTTATCTTTTAATGCTTCAAAACTTCCTGCATGGAATGTATACCATTTTATACCAAACTTTTCATAAAAATTATCTATTATTTCTGCATAATCATCTTGATTTATTTCCCATAATGTAGGTTGAATTTTTACAGGTATACCTTTTTTTATAGCATAGGAAATTGCTTCTTCTATCTCTTCTAAACTCAATTTATCTGTTCCTTTTAAAAACCTCATTTTTTCAGTATTTAGTGTATCTATACTATAACTTATATATTTGATATATTTTGTATCTAAACCAGAGGTTAGCTTTTTTAATGTTTTAACCGCTTTAAATCCCGATGTTGAAAACATTACATTAATATCATTTTTTATAAATTCCTTTGAGGCCTCATTGCAAAAATCTGTATCCACAGATACATCAGGATTTCCCAAAAGATAAGCATTTTGAAGATTTGGAAGCTTTTTTATTATTGTTCTTATTTGCTCTATTGTACCTTGATACTTCTCCTTTCCTTTTAATATCCCTCCACCTTGTGTACATCCTATGCATTTACATGTACACCTATCTTTTCCATAAGTACCAGTATATAATGTTAGATCTGTGACTTTTTCAAGTCCATTTTCTTTATTCATACTTGTCCTCCTTCTTGGATATTTTTGGTATATATTATGCAGAAGGAAGTTAAATTATTCCAAATTTTCGGGATTGAGAGGCGGTCCTTTGCCGGGATTAAGGGACGGTCCTTTTTTTCCCGTTTTGCCGGGATTTTGGGGAGGGACCTAAAAAATCTTGTAAAATTTTTTCA
>CALXCJ010000026.1 GCA_944386775.1 uncultured Clostridia bacterium | reverse complement strand
TCTATATTATACACGAGGTTTTATATTTTTTCAATTTTATTCATTCGTTCCATAGCGAGGTACGAGCTATTTAGTACGATCGTTATGACTAGTGCTATTAGTGTTATTCCTTTTGGCTTGTTCATTTTTTTCTTAATTAATTTTTCGTTTGTTTTCCTTATTTTTTTCTTTTCTTTTAACATTTGTTTCCTTCCTTTCGTTTTTTACTATCTCTTTTTTTAAAATATCATATTTTAAACTTTTTGTCTATAATTTTTTATCACTTTAAATGATTTTTGCTTTAATGTGTATTTTTTCTAATTTTATAATTAAGTTAAAAAATTAATGAAAATTTTTATTTGAATAAATTATTAGAATATCAATATTTTCATCAATCTATTTGATTTAAATTCTACTTTTTATTTATAATTTTTATATTTATTGTATATTGACTTTTTTCATTGAAAATGCTATAGATTAATGAGTATTTAAAATATCATTAATTTTTTAACTTAATTATATATTCTAAAATCTATAAATTAAAAATCACTAACCACTTATATTTTTATTTTCTTAACACCATACACAATTTATAGTTACATTCCTAATAATTACCTCTTACTTACTTTATTTATATTATTAACATTTTCTCTTTATTTATTCTTTCATTTTTTAATTCTTCTTTTCAGTTTTTAATATTTCATCATAAATGCAATTTTTTCTAAATAAAGTAATTTACAATACACATTTGGCTTTGTTCCTTATTAGCACCAATTGGCAATCTATTAGCAATTTTCCAAAATATCTTTATTATAAGTTTATCAAACAATTTCTAAAACATCCTTATTGTAAGTTGGTCAAAGAATTTCTAAAATATCCTTATAATTTGTAACAAGCATCGCCCCTTCTTTTATTAATCTATTAGTCCCAACAGAATTTGGAGAATTTATATTTCCTGGTACCACATAAACATCTCTTCCCTGTTCTAAGGCGAAATCTGCTGTTACTATTGTACCGCTTCTTTCTTTTGCTTCTATTATTAATACACCTTTGCTAATTCCTGAAATTATCCTATTTCTTTCGGGAAAATTATTTTTTTCTGGCTTAGTACCTAATGGGTATTCTGATATAATAGCTCCATTTTCTTCAATTATTTTTTGATATATTATTTCATTTTGCTTTGGATACACTATATCTAGTCCATTCCCAAGTACTGCAATTGTTTTTCCTTTTGCTTTTAATGCTCCAATATGTGAATACCCATCTATTCCTCTTGCTAAACCACTTACAATTGTTACATTTTCTTTTGCTAGATTATATGAAAAATACTCTGCAGCTTTCTTTCCATATTCTGTACAGTCTCTGCAACCAATAATTGCAATATTTGCATTGTTTAATATATCATTATTTCCTTTTATATATAATGTTATTGGGTAATCATATATTTGCTTTAAAATCCTAGGATATTCTTTATCTTGAATTGTTAAAATATTAATTTTTTCTTGGTTCATTTTTTCTATGTAATCATCTAGTCTTTCTTTAATTAATTTATTTTGAATTAAACATACAGCCTTTTTTCCTATTCCGGAATTTGAAATTAATTCTGCATCATCTAACTCATATATTATTTTAGGGTCTTTGTATTTTACAATTAAATTTCTTTTTAGTTTATAGTTTATTTCTGTTAATAAACTAAACCATATCCAATACCTTTTAGTTTCCATTTCGTGTTTTTTAGTGTTACACATAAAATCCTCTCCTTTACAATTTAATTTTTATTATACGCAAAAAGAGACACCTATTAATTTAAGTGTCTCTACTCACTTTTACTATTAAATTTTTTATAAATTTTTAATTTACTATTATTCTTGATTTTGATTTTTAGCAGCTTTTATGCAATTGTTGATAAGCATTGCAATTGTCATTGGTCCTACTCCCCCTGGAACCGGTGTGATATAACTTGCTTTGTTTTTTACATTTTCAAAGTCGACATCGCCTGTTATTTTTTTGTCTTCTCCTCTGTTTATTCCAACATCTATTACTACTGCTCCTTCTTTTACCATATCACTTTTTACAAAGTGTGATTTTCCTATTGCTGATATTAATATATCTGCTTTTTTTGTTATTTCTTCTATGTTTTGTGTTTTTGAATGACATATTGTGATTGTTGCATTTTTATTTAAACAACATTGTGCAAGTGGTTTTCCTACTATATTGCTTCTTCCTAATATTACTACATTTTTGCCACATAAGTCAATATTATATTCTTCAAACATTCTCATTACCCCATATGGAGTACAAGATACAAATGTGTCTTGACCTAATACTAATTTTCCAACATTCATTGGGTGAAATCCGTCTACATCTTTTCTATAGTCTATTGTTCTAAATGCTTCGTTTATGTCTAAATGGTCTGGTATTGGGCTTTGTAATAATATGCCATTTACTTTTTTATCTGCGTTTAATTTTTTTATTAAGTCGATTAATTCTTTTTGAGTTACTGTATCATTTAATAGGTATTCTTCATATTCTATGCCTACTTCTTGGCAAGCTTTGCTTTTATTTCTTACATATATTTTTGATGCTGGGTTATCTCCTACCATAATAACTGCAAGTTTTGGTGTTATTCCTTTTTCTTTTAGTTCATCACATTCTATTTTTAAATTCATTCTTGTTTTTTTTGCAAGTTCTTTTCCATCTATTATTATTGCCATTTTTTACTCCTTTTTTAGTTTTTATATTTTTATATTAAACTTTTTATTTTACTTTAACTTTTTTATGTATTTGAATTTTTATTTAGATAATTTTCTTATATATGTTCTTTATTAATTAAATATTATATATACTTAATTTATCAAACTTTTACATCTTCCTAATTTTCATCAATTATTTTATACTCAATATCCTCCATATATTCAAACATTTCCTTTACCCTTTTTAATGTAAGCATTGTCATTTTTGGTTGCGGATTTTTTGGATGGTCTGATAATAATTTTTTGGTATAACAATTAGGTGCTGTTTTAAATAATAAATATCTATTTTTTACATATGTGTAATATATTTGATACCCATTATCTAAGTCTTCCCACATCATTTCAAATGTATATTTTTTATCCATTTTTTGTTCCTTCCTCTTTTATTAAATCCTCAAATTCTTGCTCAGTTAAAATTTGCACACCTAAATTTTGTGCTTTTTCTAATTTGCTTCCTGCTTCTTCTCCTGCAAGTACATAACTTGTTTTTTTAGAAACTGAACTTGATGTTTTTCCTCCAAAAGATTCTATTATATCTTCTGCTTCTTTTCTTGTAAATTTTTCTAAAGTCCCTGTTAATACAAATGTTTTTCCTTCAAACCTGTTATCTTTTGCTTGATTTTCATTTTCTAAACTTAGAGTATTTACTCCTGCATCTTTTAACCTTTTTATTAAATCTTTGGTTTGCTCTTGGCTGAAAAATTCAATTATACTGTTTGCCATGACTTCCCCTACATCATCTATTTCCTGCAGTTCTTCTTTTGTTGCATTTGCAAGGTTATCAATTGTTTTGTATTTTTTAGCAAGTATTTTTGATGCTTTTCCTCCAACATGCCTTATTCCAAGTGCTGTAATTAACCTATATAAATCATTATTTTTACTATTATTGATACTGTTTATTAGATTTCCGAGCAAATTTTTTTCCATTCTTTTTTAGTGATGCTATATCTTCAAATGTTAAACTATATATGTCTGCAATGTTTTTTATTAAGTTTCTATCTAAAAGTTCTTGAATTATATTTTCGCCTAAACCATCTATGTTCATTGCTTCTCTTGATACAAAATGTACTAAATTTCTAAATAATTTTGCAGGGCACTCAATTCCTGTACACCTAATTGCAGCTTCTCCTTCTTCTCTTACAGCATCTGCACCACATACTGGGCATTTATTTGGCATAGCAAAATTTTTTTCTTTTCCTGTTCTTTTAGATTTTACAACTTCTACAATTTCTGGTATTACATCTCCTGCTTTTTGTATTATTACAGTATCTCCTATTTTTAGGTCTTTTTCTTTTATAAAATCTTCATTGTGAAGTGTAGTTTTTGAAATTGTTGAACCTGCAACTTTTACAGGCTCTAGTATTGCCATTGGTGTTATTACACCTGTTCTTCCTACCTGACATACTATATCTTTTAAAATTGTTTCTTTTCTTTCTGGTGGATATTTATATGCTACTGCCCATCTTGGAACTTTTACAGTTGAGCCTAAAATTTCTCTAAATTTTAAATTATCTACTTTTACAACTGCTCCATCTATTCCAAAGGTTAATTCTTCTCTCATTTCTCCAATTTTTTCTATTGCTTTTTTTACTTCTTCTATTGTACTGCAAGGAATTTTTACAGGGTTTACATTAAAACCTTGCTTTTCTAAATATTCTAATTCTTCAAAATGAGAATTAAAATTTTTCCCTTCTATTTTTTGCACATTAAATATATATATATCAAGTGGTCTTGTTTTTGTTATATTACTATCTAATTGCCTAAGAGATCCTGCTGCTGCATTTCTTGCATTTGCAAAAAGTTCTTCACCTTTTTCTTCTCTTTTTTTATTCATTTCTTCAAAATCTTTTTTGGAAATAAAAACTTCTCCTCTTACTGTTATATTAATTTTGTCTTTAATCTGCATTGGAATAGTTTTTACTGTTTTTAAATTTTCAGTTACATCTTCTCCAACTAACCCATTTCCCCTTGTCGCTCCTCTTACAAATTGTCCTTGTTCATATTCTAAGGCAGCAGACAGTCCATCTATTTTGGTTTCTACAACATATTTTACTTCATCTATTCCATTTTCTTTTGCTTTTTCTCTCATTCTTTGGTCAAATTCCTCAACTTCTTCTAGACTAAATACATCTTGCAAACTTTGAAGTGGGACTTCATGTGTTACCTTTTGAAACCCTTCTTTTACATGTCCTCCAACTTTTTGCGTTAATGAATTCTTGTCCATAAATTGTGGGTATTTTGCCTCTAAAGTTCTTAGCTCAAGCATCATCATATCATATTCAAAGTCCGATATTTCTGGCTTGTCTTCATCATAATATTTTTGTGCATAATATTCTGTTTTTTCTCTTAATACTTTTATTCTTTCTTTTGCTTGCGTTTCATTCATTTTAAGTTTTCTCTCCTTTGGATTTAAGTGATTTTTGAATTTTTTAAATTCTTTCTTAAATTACTTTTCATATTATACACAAAGTTTGTAAAAAAATAAATATGTTTATTAAAAAAGTTTTAAGGACCGTCCCCCTTTCCCGGCTAAGGTCTGTCCCCAAGTTCCCGGCTAAAAGGGATTTTTAGGACCGTCCCTCTTTCCCGTTTTCCTATTAATCCTCTCTTGCAAATACTATTATTCTTATATTATTACTTGCATCTGTACAAGTTGATAATGTTATTTCTGCTTTTCCTCCAGTATCTCTTTGATAAAATGATGTATCACTTTGGTCTTTTTCTGTTTTTTCATAAATTGTATATGTTTTTGTTACACCTGTATAGTCTTTTATTGTAACTTTATCCCCTATTTTTACATTTTTTAAATTAGAAAAGAATAGTCCATTTCTATAATTATGCCCTACTATTACTGTATTTCCAGGCTTGTTTAAATTTTCTCCCTTAGGTGGATATAAAGCAACTACTGCTGTCTCTAATGCTTTTGTGCTCATTTCTTCTAGTATTGGATATTCTATATTTACTGATGGTATTGAAATTGTTCCTACATAGTAAAATCCTTTATATTTTTCTCTTGTTGCTGTAGATGTATTTGTAGAAGTTGATGTTGATGTATTTGTATCTACATTATTTAATAATTCATCTGCTGCTGATGTATCTACATTTTCTGCTACATTATTATTATTTCCACTACTTGTATCTCCCATAAAGTTATCAACAAAGTCTGATGCTTCTTGACTTGTGGTATATTTTTTATAAAAATCATATCCTAAAAATCCTAATAGACCTACTATTGCTATTAGTACTATTACTAATATTATTGTTAAAACTTTACTATATTTACTCTCAAACATAACTTTTACCTCCGTACCTAAATCTCTACATTTATTATAGCATATTTGTACAAAGTTTTCAATTGTTATCTGTTCTTTATTACAATGTTTTTTAGTTTATGTAACTATTAATTATTTTTATTTTCTTTTGTACAATACTACATTTTATTTTTATACTATTTTATCACCAAATTTTGCACCTGCAAGTACGTGAAAATGTAAATGTTCTACTTCTTGGCCTGCGTCTTTTCCGCAGTTTACAATTACTCTAAAGCCACTATCTTTAAAGTTTAATTTTTCTGCAATTTTATTTATTACTGTATAAATTTTGCCTATTAGTAGTTCATCATCAGGTGTTAATTCTATAAGTGATTTTATATGTTTTTTTGGTATTACAAGTACGTGAATTGGTGCTGCTGGATTTATATCATTGAATGCTAGGATTTGGTCATCTTCATATACCTTGCTTGAAGGTATTTCTCCTTTTACTATTTTACAAAAAGTACATTCTTCCATGGTTTTCTCCTTTCTAATTATCACTTTCTACTGTAATTATATCTTTTTTTATTAAATGATTTTAAGCTCATCATTCACTTATTATATTTTTTATTGATTACTTTTTTATTCATCAACATCATTTAAACCATTATTATTTTATTAGCACAGCCTTTATTCTTCTTACTCCTGATGAACTTGATTCTTCTTTTTTTATTTTAAATGTTCCCATATCACCTGTATGTGTTACATGTGGCCCTCCACATATTTCTTTGCTAAAATCTCCTATTGTATATACTTTTACTCTATCACCATATTTATCTGTAAATAGACCTATTGCTCCTGTTTTCTTAGCATCTTCATAGCTCATTTCTTCACATGTTACTTTTAAATCTTTTTTTATTTGCTCATTTACTAAATCTTCTACTTTTTGTATTTCTTCTTTTGTCATTTTTTGTGGGTGCGTAAAGTCAAATCTTAGTCTTTCTTCTGTTATATTAGATCCACATTGTTTTACATGGTCTCCTAATACTTCTCTTAATGCTTGGTGCAATAGATGTGTTGCTGTATGATAACTAATTGTTTTTTCGTTTTGGTCTGCAAGTCCACCTTTGAATTTTTGCTCACTACCTAATCTTGATTTTTCTTGATGCTTTTTAAATAATTCGTCAAATCCTTTTTGGTCTATTGTCATTCCATTTTCACTTGCCAATTCTTTTGTTACTTCTGGTGGGAAACCATATGTGTCATATAGTTTAAATACTACTTTTCCATCAATTTCTTTTTTTCCTTCTTGATGCATTTTTTTCATTTCTTTTTCAAATTCTTTTTCTCCATGTGCTAATGTTTTTACAAATTTTTCTTTTTCTTCTATTATTACAGATATTATTGTTTCTTTATTTTTTTCAAGTTCTGGGTACATTTCTTTTAAATTATCTATATTTAACTTTATTAGTTCTTCAAGATTTACTAAATCTATTTGTAATTTATTTAAATGTCTTATCATTCTACGAATTAATCTTCTTAGAACATAACCTCTATCTATATTGCTTGGTCTTCCTCCATCTGCAATTATCATCATGCTTGAACGCAAATGTTCTGCAACAATTCTTCTACTTTGAATATTATCTATTTTTTGTAATTCTTGTAATTTTTTCATAATAGGTTCAAAAATTTCTGTGTCAAAAGGTGTTTCTTTTCCTTGTAATAACATTGCCATTCTCTCTAAGCCTAATCCTGTGTCTACATTTTTTTGTTCTAGCTTTCTATATGTTCCGTCTTTTTCTTTGAAAAATTCCATAAATACATTGTTCCATATTTCTACATATTTGCCACAGTCACAACTTGGCTGGCAATCTGCAGAACATGCTGGCTTTCCTGTATCATAAAAAATTTCTGTATCTGGACCACAAGGTCCTTCTTCTCCTGCTATCCACCAGTTATCTTCTTTTCCATAATAATAGATGTGGTCTTCTGTAATTCCTACCTCTTTCCATATATTTGCAGACACTTCATCTTTTGCACAATCTTCATCACCTGCAAAACAAGTTACAAATAATTTCTCTACTGGAATTTGTAACTCTTTTGTTAAAAACTCAAAACTCATATGTATTGACTCATCTTTAAAATAATCTCCAAGTGACCAATTTCCAAGCATCTCAAAATATGTTAGATGACGGTTATCTCCTACTTCATCTATATCTACAGTTCTTAAACATTTTTGAAAATCAGCAAGTCTTTTTCCTTCTGGATGCTTTTCTCCAAGTAAATATGGCACCAATGGTTGCATACCTGCTGTTGTAAATAAAACTGATGGATCATTTTCTGGTATTAATGGTGCTGATGGTATTATTTTATGATTATGATTTTTAAAAAAATTCAAATATTTGTTTCTTATCTCTATTGCTTTCATTTTTAGCTCCTTTTCTTTTTTTTCTTAGATTATACTTTAAATTATACAAAAAATCAAGTATCCTTTTTTAGGAGAATCACTCTTGGGCATTTTGACATTTTTTCCTTTTTGGGACAATCACTCTCGAGTTATTTTGACATTTTTCCCTTTTTTGTCCTATTTAAGAACTGTCCCGGTTTGAGACCTTTTTACACTTCTATTCTATTTTTGTCCCGATTGGGGACTGTCCCCATTTGGGACATTTTTCACTTTTAATCAATTTTTGTCTTATTTCGGAAATGTCTCTGCTTGGGACAATCTCGCTATATTTTATTGTTTTTTATATCTTCTATTAATTTTTCTTTTATTTCTGGTGGTACTAATAAAATGTTTTGTATGTCTTCTTTTTTTACTATTTCAGGTATGTATTTTCCACTATCTATGTATTTAGGGTCTCCTGAAAATTCTGGACCTTTTCCTGTTCCGAATGTTCCTTTTTCATATTTACATAAATAATATTTTTCTATTTGATTAAATTTTTGTGATTCTTGTTCATATAATAATTTTTCTACTTTTACATCTATTCCGAATTCTTCTTTTATTTCTCTTTTGGTTCCTTCTTCAAATGTTTCTCCTTCTTCTAGACCTCCTCCTGGTATTGTATAATATTCTGGCATTTCTGGTCTTTTTAATACATCTTTTCTATGCATTAGTGCTAAGCCCCCATCAATTAATATAATTCCCGCTACTCTTATTCTTTTCAATATTATCCCTTCTTTCTTTTTGGTTTATTATATCTTAAAGATTTCTAATTTTCAATAGAAAATTTTTTTGATATTATACAAAATTTTTTAGCTTAAGAAAAAAGTTAATACTATTACTTTGCAATAATACTATTAACTTTTTACATTTTCTACTTTATCAAATAATCTTAAGAAATTTAAAATTCCATTCCTGGCATTCCATAGCCTATTCTTGCATATGGATTTTCTGCTATAGACACAAATTTTATTGAATATATATCACAATATAGTAAATTTCCACTTTCTATTGCTCTTAATAATATATAACTTACTCCTACATCTTCTAATATTCCTATTCTGTCTGTTAAATTATTTGTACCTATTAGAAATTCTACTCTTACTAGCTTTCCTATTTGCTCTCTTAAAAATGCTGGTGTGTATAGGTTATTTGTGATAAGTTCTGGTGAGTTTTCATTAATTTGTACTCTTTCTAGATTACCATTAGCCATTTTATATCAATTCCTTATTAATATATTTAGGTTTTTTAATAAAGGTTTTACCTATAAACCTATTTTTTAATAGCTATATTTTTGTATAGAATAGTCATTCGTAATTATTAAACTTTTATTTTTTATACTCATATATATTTAAAAATTTTTAAGTATCAGCATATTTTGAAGTTGGTCTATAAAAGCAATGCTCCCCCAATCTTGTGTGAAATGTTCCTGAACCATTATAAGGAAAAGTACTTTGGCAAGTTGGTCTAAATGGGTTTAAATACCATAAACATTCTCCTATTTCATTTAATTTATTTCCAGCCAAAGCCCAATCTGCAATATAATAATGTATTTCTGTTGGATTCATATTATATATATTTTGCATATTATATTGGTTATTTAGTGTCTCACGGGCACAATCAAATTGTCCTTGCTGAAATAATATATTTCGTATACTACCATTTTGTGAAACCCTTGCATATTCACCTGTTGGTGCTTGAACTCTATTCATTATAACTGTTGCAACTGCCTTCATTCCATTATCGCCTTCTCCTCCTGCTTCACATTCAATCATTCTTGCAAGTAATTCTCTTTCAGAATATGCCATTTTTACCACCTCTATTTAAATTATATGAATTTGCTGATTTTATGTGAAGTTTTTAGATAGCACATACAAGTTTTCCTATAAAAAATTTTAAAGTATTTAGTTATATATATTTTTTTACAATTCTATATATAATATATTATCTACATCTAATACAAATTTTTATATATTTCCTATAACTAAAAAAAGTTTCTATAAATATTTAAATCTATAAAAACCTTCCTTAGTTACTATTTTTTTATATTTTCAATTATATATTTTTCTGCATTTTCAATCATTAATTTTGCAGTTTTTATCTGTTCCTGACATTCTTCTTTAGTAACGATATAAAAATCTACATAATCACTTTTTTCTCTATAAAATCTTGCCTCATTAACTCTTTTACCTAATTCTCTTGGAAATATTTTTTTGCTTATATATTCTTTATTAAAATATGCAATTACAGATGAATGCTTTTTAAAGTCTGTTTGCTCCAATGCTAATATTGCTTTTATTGCATGAAAAATTGAATAATATGCTCTATTGTTTGTTCCTTTGAATTTATTAATATCAAATAATGCCTCTGCTTCTTCAAGATTTTCTTTGGATTGTTCTAATCTATATTTTGCCAGAGCTTTTATTTCTTTATTATCCATTTAGTAAAACGCCTTCTTTTTCTATATTTTCATAAAATGCCATGTATCTAATCTTATTTTTATAGTTTTCATTATTTTCTATGATTGGAGACAACAAAATATTATATTTTAAATCTAGCTCATAACTATAATCAATTACTTTTTTTTCTATCTCTCTTATTTCATTTTCTTTTAAATCTACTAATATCATGATATCTATATCGCTTATTTCTCCGTTTTTGTCTTGTTCTCCTCTTGCATAAGAACCATATAAAATCACTTGTTTTAGATTTTTCCCGATTATTTTTACTAAACCTTTTACATATTCTTCTAAAATATTCTTTAAATTATTTGGCATTTTTTCCTCCTATTTTCTAATCATTTCTATAGATATTATAGCATTTTACTTTTTTGTATTCAAGCGTATTATCATATTTTTAGTAAAAACAATTTTACTATATAATATTTTATTTACTATAAAGTAGAAAAAATTTATATTATCAATGTTGCAAAGTATACTTTAAAACTATTATTCAATAATAAGTACTTTAAAAAATTAATAAAAGTATTGAAAAAATATCACAGAAATTGTATAATCTCTATGTTATTAGAATATATTTATAAAGACATCAATAAAGAAAGAGAGTGTAAGCATGCAAAATATTGAAAAACTAAAAAAATATAAAAATATCCATATGATAGGAATTGGCGGAGTTAGCATGAGTGGAATCGCTGCAATTCTAACAAACTGGGGATTTAATGTTACAGGATCAGACAGAAGTTCTTCTGAAAACACAAACAAATTAAATGATTTAGGTATAAAAGTAACAATCGGGCACAACTTAGAAGATGTAAAAAACGCCGATGTTATAGTTTATTCTGCTGCCATAAAACAAGATGATCCAGAAATGCTAGAAGCTAAAAGATTAAATATAAAAACAATAGAAAGAGCAGATTTTCTAGGTGAAATTACAAGATGTTTTACTGACACAATATGTATATCAGGAACACATGGAAAAACTACAACAACATCTATGTGTGCACTTTGTTTTTTAGAAGCTCGGAGAAGACCCTAGCATCCAAGTAGGAGCATATCTAAAACAAATTGATGGGAATTATAAAGTTGGAAATAGCAATCAT
Organism: uncultured Clostridia bacterium; assembly: GCA_944386775.1. Classification (GTDB taxonomy): domain Bacteria; phylum Bacillota; class Clostridia; order TANB77; family CAG-508; genus CAG-269. Next base: position 10,179 of record CALXCJ010000026.1, on the reverse strand, counting down.
TTTATAATAGAAGCATGTGAATATGTAGAAAGTTTCTTGAAATTTAGTCCTAAAGCAGAAATTATTTTAAACATAGACAATGACCATCTAGATTATTTTAAAACATTTGAAAATATAAAAAATGCTTTTATTAAATATGTAAAATTATTACCAGATGATGGCATATTAGTCATCAACGGAGATGACAAAAATTGTTTAGATTTAAAAGAATACACAAAAGCTACTACTATAACATATGGAATAGAAAATAAAAATGCAGACTTTACAGCAACAAACATCAAATTTAATAATGATGGTTTTGCTCAATTTGATGTATTAAAAAACAGCGAATTCTACTGCAAAATAAACTTATCAATTCCCGGAATTCATAATATTTCAAATGCATTAGCATGTATTGCACTTTGTGATAAATATGGAATCAAACCTCAATATATTACTTCTGCCCTTTCAAAATTTACAGGAGCACACAGAAGATTTGAATATAAAGGAACAATAAATGGTGCAAGAATATATGACGACTACGGACATCATCCAACGGAAGTTGCCGCAACAGCTAAAAGTTTAGCAAATAAAAGATACAACAAATCATGGGTAGTATTCCAGCCACACACATATAGTAGAACAAAAAACTTACTCACAGACTTTGCAAAAGCTTTAATAAATTTTGATAATATCATAGTACTAGATATATATGCGGCAAGAGAAACAAATACTTATAACATAAGTTCAGAAGACCTTACAAATGAAATAAAAAAATTAGGAAAACAAGCTTTATATATAAAAGATTTTAATAAATGTGTAGACTATCTAAAAGAAAACGTAAAACAAGATGACATAATAATCACTTTAGGAGCAGGAACTGTTACAGATATAGGACCAATGCTATTAAAATAAAAATTACTTAGAAGTTTAGTCCCAGGTTGCGCTTAATCAACTTGGGATTTCTTTTTATTCATTTAAAACCTGTCCCAAATTAACCATTTTTGGTCAGGATGGGACAGGTCCCGATTAACCATTTTTGGTCATTTGGGACCTGTCCCAGATTAACCATTTTTGGTCATTGGGGACCTGTCCCAGATTAACCAGTTAACCGTTAAGTTGTACTTTTTAATTGTTTAATCATTATGTCTCCAAATACTGCATATCCTTCTAGTGAGTTATTTACTAATACGTGTGTTACTGCTCCTATGAATTTTCCATTTTGTATTATTGGTGATCCACTCATTCCTTGTATGATTCCTCCTGTTTTGTTTATTAGTCTTTGGTCTGTTACTTTTATTTTCATGCTTTTGTTGTCTGTGTTGTTATTTTTGTATATGTTTTCTATTTCTATTTCATATTTTTCTGTTTTTCCATTTTCTAGTGTGCACATTATTTGGGCTTTTCCTAAGGTTATTTCGTCTCTTAATGCCACTTCCATACTATTTTGTGATGTTATATTTAATGCACTTACATTGTCTACTGTGCCATATATTCCAAATTTTGTGTTTTTGGTAATTGTTCCTATTTTTTGTTGATTGTCAATTGTTCCTTGTATTCTTCCTGGGTTTCCATTTTCTCCTTTTTCTATATTTAATATTTTTGTGGTTATAAATTCACCAGATGATATATCTATTAGCTTTTCTGTGTCTATATCTACTATTCCATGTCCTAATGCTCCAAATGAATTTGTGGTGGGTTCATAAAATGTGACTGTTCCAACTCCTGCTGCACTGTCTCTTACCCATAATCCTAATTTATATTCTAACTCTCCTGTTTTTACAGGTGTAATACTACATTCTAGTGTTTCATCATTATGAACATATTCTATATTTAGCCTATTTCCACCAGAACTATTTACAGTTTCTACTAAGTCTTCTGTATCATATATTTCCTTATTATTTATTGCAATAATTGTGTCTCCTTCTGATATTCCTGTATTTTCATATGGTTTATATTTTCTGTTGTCCTCACCTTCTATTTCGGACATTCCAACTACTAATACTCCATTTGTGTATAATTTAACTCCTGCTATATTTCCAAGTGGTATTACTTTTGTTTTTGGTATAACATCTACATCTATATTTTTTAATGAAATATTATTAAATAGACTTACACTGATTTTCTTAGTTCCACTCCCATTTACTTTGTTTTGTGAATTGTTAGATGATACTTCTATAACTTCGCTTCCATTTAATAGATTGATATTTATACCTAAAATTGTTTTTAAATTAATACTCTCACCTTCCATAATAATTAAACTGTCTGGATAATTTGTAATTACTAAAACATAAATATAAATTGTAATTATAATACTAAGTGCAATAATCTTTTTTAAAGTTTTTTTCATAAAAAACTCCATTCCTTTCTGGGGCACAAATAGTGTATGAAAACATTTCTTTCATACTAAATTTACCTTTTAGTATTATTTACAATTTATATATTTCATATTCAAAATTTTTCTATTTAGTATTCAAAATTATTATATTGGGTATCAATTTTTTTATTTTATATTCAAAATTGTTATATCAAATATTAAAATAAAAAAATCAATTAAAAGTTTCCTCTTCTGATTAAAATGGTTAATCGGGACCTGTTCCAGAGTGACCAAAAATGGTTAATCGGGACCTGTCCCAGATTAACCATTTATGTTCTGTATTGACCATATCGTTCTCTTGCAAGAGCTGTGTAATATATTTTAGCAAGCGTTGGATTTGAGTCCACGACTTCATATATTGTACCATCTTTTAAATCTCTTTGATTTACAATGCTTGTATAACTTGCAGTTACCATTTGACCGACACCATAATAATCTTCTATTGGGAAGAAATATTGTGTTATTCCATTAACAGTTTGGCCTGCTTTTCTTTCGAAGTTCATATTAAATATTCCTATTGCATTAGTTAAGTCTTTTGTGTCTAGTTCTTGAGATTTGATATTGTTATAGGTATTATCATTTGTTAAAATGTATATTGAATTATTTTGTACAGATTCTTTATTTTTAGTGTTTGGGATAACAGAGTATCCATTATATACTTTTCCACCTATGCTTAATCCTTGTAAAAAGCTGATTAATGTAACATTATTTGCAACTCTTTCCCATTCATAGTCTTTTAGCATTGGCATTTGAAAATTTGTGCTATTATTAGAACCTGGATAATTATTATAATTTGTTATAGCAATTGATAAGTTTCTTTCAATTGTATATTTTATGACTTCTTGTCTATGGCTATTAAATAAAGAGTTATCATCTTCTATGTAATCTCCTGTTGTATTAAATAATTCTGAAAATACTTCATAATCGCCAAAATCTCCTCCTACTGGTGTTCCATTTTCGTCAACAACCTGACTTGTTCTTAAATCTCTTAGTGGTGAGCTTTGGATGAAATTTTTTAAGTTTATTGCTTCTCTATAATAATTTACCGCATTGTCATTATATATTATCTCATTTGGATTAACTCCTGAATCACTTATTTTTGTTCCATTTAGTAAGTGGAACACTTCATTGTTTGCTTGGTCATAATAATATTTAGTTCCATTTATTACTTTACAAGGTAAGTTATATCTCATTACACCATCTACCATTACATTTTCTCTTACATTATTTTCTACATCAATTGTAACTCCCCTATATGTAATCTGTCCACTATTTTCTCTAACATTTGAAAGTAAATATCCACTTATATCAACAACTTCATCATTACATATTCCTCTTATCGTAATATAATTATCAATAGCATATGTTATTACTACATCATATAAAGATCCTGATACATATCTTGCACTATAATATACATATGGTTTTAATCCATATAAACTTTCTCCTTCTGTATATGTTATATCTGGAGTTTGCCCGGCTTCTTCTGTTTCTTCTATAGCTTGATCATACCTGTCTCTTGCTTCTTGGTCCCATGTATTTGTATATGGAGAATATATATAATATCCATCATAAAGTGTAAATACTAATGCCGGTACATATGTTTGCAGATCTTCTTGTGTGTATCCATCCATTCTAAATGCTGTTTCTATAGAATTAAAAAATGAATTTACCGAAGCTTCTATATCTCTAATTTTGGCATTTGCAAGTAAAGACTCATCCCCATTGTATGTATTTATTTGATATGCCTTTATTGCATCATATGTTGATTTATTAAGCCTTGAATCATATGATATTTGCAGGCTTAATGTTTCAACTCTAGAACCTACATATGTATCTAGAACCATTGATATTGGCAAAATAAAAATTATAAACATTACAGCTAAATTTTGTAGTTTCATATTTTCCCTTTCCTTTGTTTCTTTTAAAAAATCCCATAACATCTACTATAAGATATTACAGGATAGCTTAAATTATATTATATTCTAATTTCCTGTTGCAGTTACAAAGCCAGCTGCACTTGCTGCAATTGTATATGTATTGTTTCCTGTTACAGTATAGAAAAAGTTCTTTAATTGTTGTGACATTGTTTGGTTTGTATTTCTTACATTAACTGAAACAATATCACCTTCTTTTAAGTTGTAGTTTTTAGGTGTACCTGTTTCTGGCTCAATTACATCTAAAATTTGAGATGTATATATTGAGTAATATACATTTTCCCCTATTTTGTCCCTTTCAGTTTGGCTTGTCTTTTTTCCAGGATTTTCGTCTAATACTTGAACTTCTATTTCAACATCATAAGAATTTCCTGTTGCAGTAATATTTTGAATAAATGAACTGTATGCATCTGGTGTTATTTTACCTGTTGACCTAATATTGTCAACAAACTCTGTAGTTGCTGTTTGTACTGTAAGTTGTGATACATCATCAGTTCTATCAGACATTGTCATTAGTGGAAAAACAAACATTAAAACTGCAGCTAGTCCTATTGCTATTACTGTAATTAATGTATCTCCCATTTTTTGTTCCTCCTTATATTTTTATTTTTACTATCTTAATTTATTATTCTATAAGTTATTACCCTTTTTTCCTGTTTCATTGAATCTGGTACTTCAGGATTTAGTGTTGTTGTATATACACCTAAATATTCTATTATTTGTGTTGCAGATTTTAACCTGTCATATAAACTTACTGATGGTAATCTAACTGTATTTCCATACCAACTATCAAAATTTGCATCTGTTTTGCCATATATAATTGCTTCTAAAAATGTTCTATTATTTTGAGCTAAATCTTGGCTTTGCCTAGGTGGATTTTTACTGTCATCATCAGAATTTAATACATATATTTCTTCCATTTCTGTAGGATTAGATGGATTTTTTCGGTAATAAAGTGGTTCTCCTTCTAAACCTTCAAAAACTATCCTATAGTTTTCATTATATACTCTATATATACTTGGAATTATTGTCTCTAAGCCAACTGATCTTTCTGTTCCAGTTGCTTCATAATAAAAATCTCCATTTATATATTCTGTTTCTCTATCTTTAAAATCTAAAATTACATCTGATGCTTGTCTTGCCTCGCTAAATGAAGTGATGCTAAGGGAAAGTGCTAGAACAAATATTAACACTGCTCCTGCCATTTTTAAAGCATCTACTGCATTTTCCATTAGCAATTCACCTTCTTTCTATAGTTTTATAACTTAGCCTCCTGTACCTCCAGTTGTAGCTGTACCAGAAAATGTACCTGTAACTTTTATGTTTGATACTCTTCCACTTGCTGCATACTCTAACTCAACATCATATGAGTTATTATTAATAATTCTTGATGTTGTAGGTGTTGAAGTTTTTGTTTCACTATTAAATTGTACTGTTACTTTTATACCATCATTTGTTGTTGTTCCACCTGATCCTGTTCCACTAGTTGATGATCCTGCATTTGTTGCTAATACTTCTTGTATCATTGATTTTACCATGGTTCCTTTTCTTGTTCCTTCATATTTTAGGAATTGGTTGTTAAATGATGTTATTGCTGCTTGGTCCATTCCACTATCTGATACTGTATCTTGTGCTTGGTTATATATCATTATTCCAAGTGATATAAGTAATATTGCAAGTAATATTGCTCCTGCTATAATTAATGCTTTTGATGCATTTTCCATAGTTTTTTTCCTCCTTTTATTTATATACTTTATAAAACTTTAATAGATTTCTTTACTAGTTTAACTACCAAATGTTCCAGCTACAGTAATTGTATCTACTCTACCACTTGAACCATAGCTTAATGTAACATTATATGAATTATTATTAATAATTTTTGAAGTTGTTGGAGTAGCTGTTGCTTCTTCATCGCCTAATTTTACTTTTACTTGTATACCATCATTTGTTTTTGTTCCAGTTGTTCCTGTTCCAGCAGTTGAAGATCCTGCATTTGTTGCTAACACTTCTTGTATCATTGATTTTACTATTGTTCCTTTTCTTGTTCCTTCATATTTTAGAAATTGGTTGTTAAATGATGTTATTGCTGCTTGGTCCATTCCACTATCTGATACTGTATCTTGTGCTTGGTTATATATCATTATTCCAAGTGATATAAGTAATATTGCAAGTAATATTGCTCCTGCTATAATTAATGCTTTTGATGCATTTTCCATAGTTTTTTCCTCCTTTGTTTATTTTATATCTATAACTTGTACTAAACTTATGTTTAGTAATTTTAATATCAGTATAATTTTAAAATAATCTAAAATATTTTTTAATAGTCTTATTTTTAATATTTAGGCAATATTTTTTATAACCTTATTATTAATATTTAGATTACATTATAATCTTACTCTTAATATTTAGATTACATTTTTATAACCCTATTTTAAATATTTAGATTATATTTCTTATAAGTAAAATCTTTAATACAATTTTACTTTATTCAGATATTTGTTCAAAATATAGATAGCTTATTCTTTTGGTTTTTGGATGATATTCTATTTTTGTACATTTAAATTTTATTTTATTATAATATTTTACAAAGTTTTCCATTCCGCCATTATATAGTGTTTCCATATCATATAATGTATCATTGTCGGTTATTTCTATTTGTATATTTATTGAGTTTTCTTGATTATTTATATAAATGCCTTTCTCATCTTGTTGTACTCCATTTTTTTTGTTATTATCTATTGCCATATTGATAACTGTTGTTAAATCATAACCATATATTTCTTTTTCATAGTAGTTTTCAAATTTTACGTTTTGCATATTTATATTGTTATAATTTGCTTTATAATTATAATATGCATACATTATTATACAAATAATAACAATAAACAATATTATAATAGTTACAAATTTTTTCATCTTTCCTTCCTTTATTATACCATTTCGACTTTTTTTTTGCAATACCAATTTTTAGGTTTTTGTATAAAATTACCAATAATGGGTTAACTTATAGTTTGAAATCTTAAACTTTTAATTCTACCCGATGTTTCTGAGTAATATTCTGGTAACCCACTTCTATATTTTTGGTTTGTTTGCAGACTGTTTTGTATTAATATATCTAATTCTGATTGAGACTTATTATCTAATCTTTGACCATCTAAGTATATTGCAATTTCATAATCTGTTGTAAAATTATTTACATATCCATATTGGCTATTGTTTTGTCCTGCCATATTTGCAACAGTTATTACATCATATATACTTAAATCAGATCTATCTGCATAAATTGTATATTGTGTATTAAATTCTACTAATTGTTGTCTTTCATTTCTTTGGTTAATTTCAGCAGAAGTTGTCCCAAATGATGTAAATAAATAAATTCCTAAAGATAAAATTAATATTCCTATTAAAATTCCTGCTGCCATTAATAATGCATTTGTTGCATTTTCCATATAACTTCCTTTCCTTTCTAGCTTTACTAAAAGGTTTAATATAGGTATAGCTACATATTTTATTTAATCTATTTACTAAAAATAAATTTCAAATCTTTAATTTGTCCACTTTCATAATATGATGGATCTTGCGCAATTTTAAATGTAGAAGATTTTAAATTAGAGTATTCTCTATATTTTCTAATTATTGTCAAAATTTGATTTATATCTGTAATTACTGCTCCATTTGTATTTTTAAAATCATTTCCTATTATATCTTTTACAGTTTCTTTTCCTGATGCAATTGTTTCATAATATGATGATAACTGAAGCATCCCATTTAGTGTATTTTGATATTCATAATTTTTACATTCTTCAATTATTTTATAAAATTCACTATTACTATTTTGAATTACATATGTTTTGTTTGCATCAAAAAATTCTAGGTTTCCTCCATTTTTAGTTGCAAATCCTGTTCCTAAAGTCACTTGAAGTTCTATTTTTAATGAATAGTCTACTTCACCTATTCCCCCTGATTTTAAATTATAATCTATTACTTTATTTGCTAATGATATTAAGTCTGTTCCTGCTAAATCATTTCTTACATATCTTGTAAATTGTTCATTAAAATCAGTAAGCTGACTTACTTCTTCTAAGTCTGATTGGCCTCTTTGATACATTGATACTTGATTAAACATTAAGAGTAATGCACCAAGAACCATCAAAGCTATTAATATTCCACCTGCCATAATTAAAGCTTTAGAAGCATTTTCCATAATACATTACCCTCTCTTTCTACCCATGTTAAATTATAATCTACTACTAGACATTGATGCAAATGAATCTGACATACTTGTTAATCCTATAAATACTAGTGGGATAATTAAATATCCTACAAATAAACTTATCATTGGTGCAAATCCTATAACTTTTCCTATCATTCCTTTTCTTTTTATTAATCTTTCATTTGATTCTTTTCTCTTTTCACGGTAATAATCTCTTTCTGAATCTAATTCATCAAATGCATCTTTAATAGGTATTTTTTCAACTGCTGCTTGCAAACTTTCTACAATTCTTATTAATGGTTGATATGCAATTTCATTTTTCATATCTTCTAACGCTTCCCATGCTCCTGCTTCATAGTTATTAACACACCTTGTAATTGGTTCTTTGAAAATATTTGAGTATCTTTCAAGCCATTCTAGAATTATTTCAACATTTACCCTTTCTATTCTCATAAGCATTAAGATTATTGTTTGGAATTGCATTACTTCATCTTCCATTTCTAGTTGTCTTATTATAACTTGGAAATGTAAAACTGCAATTGGTGCCATATATCCTACTATTGCAAATACGAATGCTAATAAAAATTCAAACCATTGCATATATTCACTATTTACAATTTGCAATTTATCATAAATTCTTTCTGCTGCATCTTGAATTTCATCTGGCGTTGCTTCTTTATAATATTCAGAATGTTCAAGTGCCACTTCTATTTCTTCTACTGTTGTATCTAAATTTCCTTTAAATCTATCTAGAAAAACATTGTCTTGTTCTGTGATTTGCATAGCCAATGCCCTATCTTTATCATCTAATCCTCCAATTAAGTTATATTCTGTGGTCGGCTCTGTATAAACATAATCAATTGCAACATTATGTAGTTGCATAAATACCAGTAATGATACTATAAATGCTAAAACTGCATATACAATTCTATTAATGTACAGCCATTCTATTTTTAAATGTGATGCAGCTTTTTTTAGTAATTCTATAGTTTTTCTGTAATCTTTTGTTCCATCTTTTGGTATAAATAAGTCAACTATCTTTTTACAGATTTTATTTTTATATACTTTTGCCTGCCATGGATTTTCTGTATTTTTTGTATTTATATTTGTTGAACCATTATCTTTTAGTTTTCTAACTAATATGTATGAAATTACTGTAATTATTAATATTAAAAGTTGTACAATTAAACCTGGTTTTCCTAAATACCAACTTTCAACAAATGAAAAGTTTGATATTGCCCAACTTTTTATTGGCTCTAAAAGTACTATTGGTGCTATTGATATAAATGCCAAACTTTGGAATACATAATTTAACTTGTCTCTTTTTAATATTTCAAGCTGCATTTCTTGTGTTATATTATCAACATTTTTTAAGTATAAAGATGCACCATCAACTTTTCTGTCGCCAAATTCTTTTGTTAAATATGATATACCTGCAAATTCTTTTAAGAAACTATTTGGAGCTATATCATAATATTTTTCAAGTTCTGTTTCTGGATCATCTGAAATTAGGATTTCATAAATCTTTTCGCCTTGTCTTGAAATGTCTAATTCATCATCTTGTGATACTTGATATATTGCTTCTTCTACCATGTTGTATTCATGGTATGCATGTCTTATTTCTGAAAAAAATTCTACTTGTTGTTTTAGTAAGTTGTCATCTATTTTATCTA
>CALXCJ010000025.1 GCA_944386775.1 uncultured Clostridia bacterium | reverse complement strand
ATTTTTAGGACCGTCCCTCTTTCCCGGTTAGCGTTATTTTAATATTTCATCCATTACTTTTGCTAAATATTTCATACTTGTTAAACATTGTTCTAAAGTATTTCCTGTTGCGCCAACTTCTATTATACTTGCAAATTTTCCGGTGTGCTGATTATATCTTGAAGTTGTTAGCATAAGGGGCTTGAATAGTCCTGGGTACATTTCTTCTGCTTTTTGTTGAAGCATTACTGCAAATTTTAAGTTTTGGTTCCAGTTTGGGTGGTATAAGCCTCCTTCGTTTGTTCCTATTACAAACATTAATTGTGCTGCATAATCTTCACCTATCTTTACTGTTGGTGCATAGTCTTCCCTGCTTCCTATTGCATCTCTGTGCAGGTCTATTATTATATCTGCTTTATATGTTTGTAAGATATTTTCTACTGTTTTTAGTGAGTTTGTGTATGATCCGTTGTATGAGGGGTAATCATGGTAAGTTGCATCATGGGTTACTGATAATCCATAGTTTTTTAAGTGTTGTTCAAGTTCTGTTCCTACTCTTGTTACTGTGAAGTTTAAGTCTGTTGTTCTAAAATTTCCTGTTGGAGTATATGGGTATAAGTCGCTTGATGTATAACTTTCACAGCTGTGTGTATGGAATAGGATGATGTTTTTGTTTTCTATGGTTATATCTGGTTTTAATATATCTTCTGTTAGTGTATATGATGTTTGGTTCTTTATTTTTACATTTCCGTATTGTACGTTAAAACTTTCTGTAATAGGGTTATTTGTTACTACTTCTGTTTGCAAACCTGTTTGTGCTGTTTCTATTTTTGGTTCTTGGTTATTTTGATTGTTTTCTTCTGTGTTTTCTCCTTCATTATTTTGGTTTTTTTGCTCGTTTTCTTGGGTTTCGGCATTATTTTCTGTTCCTTCATTTGCGTTTTCGCTATTTTTTTTATTTATGGCTCCTATTGCACTTATTTCTGTTTTTAAAATTTTTTCTGCATAGTTTTCTTTCTCTTCATTATTTGATGTTTCTTCTTTTATACTTGACATTACAGTCATTGTTTGACCTAGTATTTCATTTAGACTTTTTCCACTTATTTGTGAAAGCTTTTCTGATATTTGATTTGTTTTTGTTTTTTCAGTTTCTTTTTTATTTTTTGAGGATATGTATTTTGCAGATAAACTTATAAGTAGTACTAAAAGCATGATGATTATAAGAAATTTAATTATATCTTTCATTTTTAATACGGCAACATTAAACATAATTTTTCTCCTTGTCCAAAGCTTCTATAAATAATTATATGTTTGTTTTCTATATTTTATGCCTTTCTAGAGTTTTTTTATTATCAGTATCAGTTTTAATTACCTATTTCATTTTTCAATTTTTTATCTCTTATATAGTCAAAATTTTTTTGCTATTTATATTAAGTTGGGATTTCTTGTTTTTTGGTCTTTTTATTATTTTAAATTTTCTTAATGTTGCTTAAGCTTTTTGCTACTATATTAAGTTTAAATTTTATATATAGTAAAAAGTATCCAATTTTCTAAACAATCTTTCTTATTATTGTTTGAACTTGGATACTTTTAGTTAAAATATTTATTTTTTATGTTTATATAAATTATTTGTTTTATATATTTATACAAATTATTTGCTTTCTATATCTATACAAATTATTTGCTTTCTATATCTATATAAATTATTTATTTTCTATATCTATACAAATTATTTGTTTTATCATCTAGCTATTAGAATTTTCTGTATTTGATGTGCTACTTGAATTTGTTCCTGTAGGGTTTACGCTTATCATATTTAGATATTCTATAATATCTAATTCTTGATCATTAAATGTCATTTTATAGTATTTTTGTCCTCCACTTATATACATATATGCATCATCTAGTATTGGTTGTATTATTTCTTCTCCTTCTGCATTTATTATTCCATATTTATTTCCTGAGTTTACTATCATTACATTATAGTTAGGTACAACAAGCAAATTCATTGCATTTTTACTAGTCGTTGCTCTATATCCTAAACTATCATATTTAAAGTCAACTAATTGTTTTCCTGTTTTATCAAAAAATCCCCATTTTCCATCATTCTGAACTGGTATTAAGTTATCTAATAAGATATATTTATTTTTTATATCATTATCAGAAAATGGTGTTATATCAGCTCCTATGTTGTCATATTCAATATAGATTTTTATGTTTCCATTTGTGTCTATTACTCCACTTTTTCCGTCTCTTTTTACTAGCAATAATCCTGCATCACTATCCATTAGCGTGATTTGGTCGTATAATATTTGTACTTTTAGGCTTCCTGTATTGCTCATTATTCCTTTTTTGTTGTTACTTGTTATTAAAAAATTTCCTGTTGATGGCATATATTCTATTGAGTCATATTTAGGTTCAATTATTGCTTCTCCAGTTTGTGCATTAATTACTCCATATTGGTCTTTTTTTACTACTAGCATTCCATTTAATATTGCTTTATAATTATTGAAATTGTCTTGAATTTCTGTATAACCATAATCTAATACACTGTTTTTGTAACTATCTATTAAGTAGTCTAAAGTGTATATATACATTCGGTTTGCTTCTTTATCATATGTGAAGCTTGCATTAAATGCTTTTTGCATACCGTCTTCTGGCATGTACATTTTTCCGTTATTAGATATTACTACTTGGTCTAGGTATACATATTCGTAGTTTTCTCCTGTTGTTGATGTTGAGTTTAAGTATAATTTATATACCTTATTTGATTGCAGTGCAAAGTTTGCAACTTCTTCTGATGATTGTACATAACACTTACTTGTGTCTTCTGATCTATTGCTGTATTCACCACTATAGCTTTGGTATCCTATGATTGGTGCTATATCTCGAATTGATATATATATTTTGCCGTCTTCGCTTGTTAATAGGTATTGTTCAATATCATTATTCATTTTTCCATTTACATATATTTTTAGCTTTGAATTATCTATATAATATATTGCAATTACAATTCCAATTATTACTAAAACCAATAGTATTATTATGACAAGAATTATTCTTGCGATTAATTTTGTTTTACTGGTATCTTTTTCTTTATAACTTTCTTCTACTAGATTCATTTGTTTACTCCTTATATTATAATTTTAGGTTTTCTAAAATAGGGGTTACCTATAACCTTGATAATTATTAAAATTTTGATAATTATTATATTGATTATAATTATTTATACTTTTAATTTTTTATCTTTTTGATTTTTATCTTTTTGATTTTTATCTTTTTGATTTTTTATCTTTTTGATTTTTTATGTACTTGTTAGCTATCTTAACTTTGTTCCTAATTATTATACCCATATTTTTTATAAAATTCATCTCTAAAACTTAATAGACTGTCGTTTTCTATTGCTTCTCTTACTTTTTCCATTAATCTTGTTAAAAATCTTAAGTTATGAATTGAAAGTAATCTTACTCCTAATATTTCATTTGCTTTTACTAGATGTCTTATATATGCTCTTGTATAGTTTTTACATGTGTAGCAGTCACATTCTTTATCTAGTGGTCCCCAGTCTCTTTCATATGTTGCATTTCTTACTACTACTTTTCCTGTGCTTGTAAGTGCTGTTCCATTTCTTGCAATTCTGGTTGGCAGTACACAATCACACATATCAATTCCTGCTATTGCTGCTTCTATTAGGTAATCTGGTGTTCCGACTCCCATTAGATATCTTGGCTTATTTTTTGGCATTAATGGAGCTGTGAAATATAGCATTTTTAAAAATTCTTCTTTTGGCTCTCCAACACTTATTCCACCTATAGCATATCCAGGTAAGTCTAATTTTATTAGTTCTTCTGCACTTTTTTTTCTTAAATCTTCATAAAATCCACCTTGGATTATTCCAAATAGTGCTTGATTTTCTGTTTTGTGTGCTTCTTTACATCTTTTTGCCCATCTTGTGGTTCTTTCCATAGATTGTTTTGTGTATTCATATGTTGCTGGGTATTCTACACATTCATCAAATGCCATTATTATGTCTGCGCCTAAATCTTCTTCCGTTTGCATTACACTTTCTGGTGAAAAGAAGAGTTTTTTTCCATCTAAATGTGATTTAAATTCTACACCTTCTTCTGTTATTTTTCTTAAATCTCCTAAACTAAAAACTTGAAATCCTCCACTGTCTGTTAAAATTGGTCTATCCCAATTCATAAATTCGTGAAGTCCTCCAGCTTCTTTTACTATTTTTTGCCCTGGTCTTAAATATAGATGATATGTATTTGCAAGGATTATTTGTGCTTTTACTTCATCTTTTAGTTCTTCAGGTGTCATTGATTTTACTGTTGCTTGTGTTCCGACCGGCATAAAGATTGGTGTTTGTATGTCTCCGTGTGGAGTGTGGATTACTCCTCTTCTTGCACCAGATTGCTTGCATTCGTGTATTAGTTCATATGTTACTGATTGTTTCATTTTTTAGCTCCTTTTTTTACGTTGTGCTTTTTTATTTATATTTCTCTGTTTTTTTACTTTAAATATTAAATTTTACTTGTGGATTTTATATTTATACTTTTAGTATCACGTTTTACTTATAAAGTTACCATTTATATCTTTAAATTTCTAATTTAAACTTTACTTAAAACTTATTCTATTCTCTTTTCCTTCCATTATCCTTTTGATATTTGCTCTATGGTTATATAATACTATTATTGCTAAAATTATACTATATATTAAATAATCAGTTCCACCCACTACAATATAATGCTCCTTTATAAATATTGTAAGTACTGGAAATAGTACTGCTGCAGCACAAGAACCTAAAGATACCATTCTTGTTAGTATTATTAAAACTAAACCAAATACTAAACAAATTAGCCCTATTTGCCAATTGCTCATAAGCAATACTCCTAAAGCTGTTGCAACACCTTTTCCACCTTTAAATCCAAAAAATATTGGAAAAGTATGGCCTAAAACTACTGCAATTCCTGCTACTTGAACAAGTAATGATTTATCTATATCTTTTACTATACTTCCAATTGCTATTGCAATTAGTATTGATACAACTCCTTTTAGAATGTCACATATAAGTGTTAATAAGGCTGCTCCTTTGCCAACTGATCTTAGCATATTTGTTGTACCGGCATTTCCGCTTCCTTTTTCTCTTACATCAAACCCTGCTACTTTTTTACTAATAATTATTGAAAAATTTACACTTCCTATTAGATAGGCAATAATTGCCATTATTATATATGCTACCATATTTTTCTCCTTTCATTTTTTCTATTTTATCTTTTTTAGAACAGTCGTCTCTTAGGCACTTTACATTTTTTTCTTCTATGAGAAGTAGTAAATGTCACAACCAGAGGCTGTCCCTTTTTTAGACATTTTTATTCTCCTTTTTCTCTTGCTATTATTCTTATTGGTGTTCCTTGCAAGCCAAATTCTTTTCTTATTTGGTTTACTAGGTACCTTTCATATGAGAAGTGGAATAGTGATTTATCATTTACGAATATTACAAATGTTGGTGGTTTTGTTGCAACTTGTGTTCCATATAGTATTTTTAGTCTTTTTCCTTTGTCTGTTGGTGGTTGCACTAGTGCTATTGCTTCATTTATGACTTGGTTTAAGACTGATGTTGATACTCTTAAGGCGTTTTGTTTTGCAACTTCATTTATTAGGTCGAATAATTTTTCTACCCTTTGCCCTGTTTTTGCTGATATGAATATTATTGGTGCATATGATAGGTATGATAGTTTTTGGTATATTTCTTTTTTGTATTTTTCTAGTGTTCCTGTTTCTTTTGGGTATTCATCCCATTTGTTTACTACTATTATTAGTCCTTTTCCTGCTTCGTGTGCTTCTCCTGCAATTTTTGCGTCTTGGTCTGTTACTCCATCATTTGCATCTATCATCATTAGGCATACATCTGCTCTTTCTACTGCGAGCAAGCTTCTCATTACACTGAATTTTTCTATTCTTTCATTTACTTTACTTTTTTTTCTGATTCCTGCTGTGTCTATTAGTATGTATTTTCCCTTTTCGTTTTCAAAGTAAGTATCAATGGCATCTCTTGTGGTTCCTGCTATATTGCTTACTATTGTTCTTTGCTCTCCTACTATTTTGTTTACTAGTGATGATTTTCCGACATTTGGTTTTCCGATTATTGCAACTTTTATTATTTCGTCTTCATTTTCTTGCTCGTCTTGCTCTGGAAAATGGTTATATATTTCGTCTAGTACATCTCCAATTCCTATTGCATTTGCCATTGATATTGGGAATGGTTTTCCTAAACCTAAATTGTAAAATTCGTATATTTCATTTTTGTCTTTTTCAAAGTTGTCTACTTTGTTGCAGACTAAAACTATTGGCTTTTTTGATTTTTTAAGCATTATTGCAATTTCTTGGTCTTGTGCTGTTACTCCTTGTTTTACGTCTGTTAGGAATATTATTACATCTGCCATGTTTATTGCAAGGTTTGCTTGCTCTCTCATTTGTGATAATATTATGTCTTCTGATTCTGGCTCTATTCCTCCTGTGTCTATTAGTGTGAAGTTCCTGCCTCTCCAATTTGTGTCTGCATATATTCTGTCTCTTGTGACTCCTGGGGTGTCTTCTACTATTGATATCCTACTTCCTGCTAAGTAGTTAAAAAAAGTGGATTTTCCGACATTTGGTTTTCCGATTATTGCAACTATTGGTTTTGACATCTACTTGCCCCTTTCTATAAGTTTTTCCGTTTTTTTTCTATATAAATTATATATGAATTAAATTAATAAGTCAATTATTATGTGAATTTTTTAACTTTTTTACACCTTGATGTTTTATTTCTTTTAAAAATATATAATTTATTGTAATAATTATTTTTACTAATGAAATTTAAAAAAAAGGGGATGTATTATGAGTAAACTTTTTGATTTATATAATAAATTAAAGTCTGAAAATCCAGAAAAATCCTATCTTTTTCAAAGTGGTATTTTTTATATTGCTCTTCAAGATGATGCTAAAAAGCTTTCTGAACTTTTTAATTTTAAAATTACAAATTTAACTCCTGACATAATAAAAGTGGGTTTTCCTGTTAGTTCTTTAGATAAATATTTAAAATTATTTCGTACTTGCAATATTAATATTGAATTGATTGATACTAAAAATATGACTTTAACTACTTCTAATAGTTATTTGCAAAATGCAAATATTGCTTTAATTTTGAATAAGATTGAACAAGTGGATCTTAATAATCTTTCAGTTGCTGAAACTTATGAATTTATAGATGAATTAAAAAAACTAGTAAAAAATGGAGATGATTGTGTAGGAGCAAAAAAATAAGAATAATTCTACTTTAACAATTTACAAAAAATATACTGAATTAATCTATTATACAAATAATATTGTAAGAAAATACCCTAAATCGGAAAAGTTTGCTTTGGTTCAAGAAATTAAAACTTCACTATATACTGGCCTTAGGTTACTTATGTATGCTATTAAAGTTTATAACAAACAAAATAAGCTAAAATATCTTAATGAATTTGATATTAATTTAACATTACTAAAAATTCACGTTAGGTTATCTTATAAATATCAATATATCACTATGCAAAATTATCAGGCTTGGAGCAGTTTGATTACTGATATTTGTAATATGCTAGGAGGTTGGATTAATTCATGTCAAAAACACTAAAAAATTGTTTTTATTCTAAACTTACATTTGAAAAAATGTTACAGGCACATAATCGTGCCAAATTGCATAAAAGTAATAAGGATGAAATTATTAAATTTGAATTTAATTTGGAGAATAATTTAATTAATTTAGTTAATTCTATACGTAATGGTACTTATAAATTAGGTAATTATTTTTCTTTTAAAATATATGAGCCTAAAGAACGTATTATAAAAGCTCTTCCTTATAAAGATAGAATTGTACATCAATGGTATGTTGAAGAATTTATAAAGCCTTTTTTTATACCGAAGTTTATTAATACCTCTTTTGCATGCCTAGAAAATAGAGGAACACATAAAGCTGTTTTGCAAGTGCAAAAATATTTGAGGGTTTTTGAACAAAAATATAAGGATTATTGGATTTTAAAGTGTGATATAAAAGGCTTTTTTTATAATATAGACCAGAATATATTGTTTAATATATTAAAAAAGCAGATATCTGATAAGGCTTTATTAAAGTTTACTAAATTATTAGTTTTTAATAATTCATTTGATAATAATATTGGTATTCCTATAGGTAATTTAACTTCACAATATTTTGCAAATATTTATTTAAATGAGCTTGATTACTATGTAAAACATAATCTTAAAATTAAAGCATATGTAAGGTATATGGATGATTTCATTTTGCTTGCAAAAACTAAAAAAGAGGCTAAAAATTTAAAATTTGTTATTTCTAATTTTTTAGCAGAACATTTGCATTTGGAACTAAACCATAAGTCAAGGTATTACCCAAGTTCAATGGGGGTTAATTTTTGTGGTTATAGAATTTTTTCAACACATAGATTATTACGCCAAAGTAGTAAGAAAAAAATAAAGAAGAAAATTAAAAAGTGGAACCATTTGTATAAGTTAAATAAATTGAATATTCCTCTTGCAATTCAGTCTCTTAATTCTTGGAAGGGGCATATTTCACATTGTAATTCTTATAATTTAGAGAAGAAAACAATTAATAAGTGCAATTTTATTTTTGATACAAATCATACTTATGAGTTAATTGAAAAAGAATATTATTCTTTATTTTAATTTTGAAAAAGAATAATATTCTTTATTTTACTTTTAAAAAATCTTTAGATATTTAAGTTTTGTATTTTTTATATAATGGTGTATAATTTTAATTTTATATTATTATACTTTCGCCATTTTACTACTAATATAATAATATAGTATTTATGTGTTTATGATATTTTATTATCAAAGGAATTAAACTTCTTTGACATAATCCCTCAGTAATATCCGTAAATATTACTCTGCTCAGATAGGAACCTTTATGTTCCTTTGTATGTCGAAGTGCTAGACCACAACCACTGGACGGAACCCGATGGTTGTTGTTGGCATTGCCGTTGTTACCGTTCGAAGCGAATACTCCTGATGCTGATGAATTGTTCCAATTGCCACCACGATGCACAAAAGGCAAAAGTTAACAGTTTAATCCCTAATTCTTTCCCGTATTTTTCCATTTTGCCTGTTATAGTTCCTGCCGATAAAAAGGGAAACAAGGTTCTAGGAAATATTCAAAGTGCTAGACCACAACCACTGGACGGAACCCGAGGGTCGCCGTAGGCATAGCCGCTGCTACCGAGCGAAGCGAACACTCCCGATGCTGATGAATCGTGCCAAGCGCCACCACGAGGCACAAAAGGCATGTTATAGGTTCCTACTAAAGTGTAATCATCGCCATATAAGCATCTTCCATATTGCCATAAACTTCCTTCTCCTGTATCTGTTAATTCTCCTTCTGCATTTAGTGTTGGTTTTAGCCAATTTGTAAAGTTATATGCTGCATATTCTGTTCCGTTTTGCGTTGTTGCTTTTGAGTATCTTCCATAATATGACCATTCGCTTATTGCTTCATACATTGCGTCTCCTTTTATATTTTTCATTAAGTCTACTCTATCTTTTGATATTTGATATAATTGTTTATTTCCTTCTGTGTTTTTCATATTCCATATTGTAGATCCCTGAGTTCTTTCTAATTCTCCTATTTGATATTTGTCAAAATATTTTTCATATGCTGGATTAATTTGGTTATTTGGAAAGATTTCTGCTGTTCCTTGTCCTTGTAAATTGCTTCCTGCATTTTCCCAATATGCTGCTACATATTCCCAAGCTCCTCCATTCATATCATATATTCCTGTGACATTTCCTGTTGTACTTTGGTCTGCATTTGTTATATAGTTTCCTTCTGCTGAATATGAATGGTATTTTCCTGATTCATATGTTCCTGATTCATTTTTTGCTGGTATTTTTCCATATTGTGATGCTGCAAGGTATGCAGTTGCTCCCCATTCACTGTTTTTCATTAAGTGGGTATCTGCCTGTTCTGGTAATTTATAGTCTTCATTTTCTTTCATATTTAAACAATTTTTAAATGTATTTCCTATTTGTATATATCTCCAACTTTCTGCATTTGGCAAAATTTTTACTGTTTTATCTGTTACATTATTATTTTCTTCTGTATTAGTATTTTCTTCTTTCATACTTGCTTCAAATTTTGCTACCCAAAATCCTTCTAGTTCTTGTCCTCCAAAGTTGAAGCTTGGATGTACTATCATTGGGGTTGGGTCTCCTTGAGCTACATTATCTGCATTGTAGTCTTCTGGGTATGTTTGCCCACTTGTTCCTATATTGCTTGTTCCTTTTAAGAATTCTACTTTTGTTATGTTTTGGGTTGTTCCATCTTGTAGTATTGGGCTTTGTTTTACTTTGTATTTATTTATGCTATATGCAAATCTTGGTATCCAGACAAACATACTTCCTAGGTCTTCTAATTTTACTTCCTGCCCTTCTTCTACTTCTCCTACTTTATATGTTCCGTCTGATAGCATTGCATTTGCCCAAGTCATTGCTGGTACTTTTTCTTGGTTTCCTTCTTTGTTTGTTACTGTTACTTTTTGGTCACTATAATTGTACCAAGTTGGGTCGTCTTGCGAACATACTTCCCAGTTTTCTCCGTTCCATTTTATTGGAATTAAGCCTGTTTCTTCATTTTCGTTTGATATTTGTGGTGTGTTTACTTCTTTTTCTTTGTTGTAGCCTGTTGTGTCTACTCCTTTATTTTCTGCTAAATCTTCTAATTCTTCTATTTTTTCTAATTCTTCTTTTTGGGCTTTTTCGGTTTCTTCTTTTGCTTTTTGGGCTTGGGTTAGTATTCCGTTTGGTCCTGTTAATGTGCTGATAGTTACTCCGGCTAATATTAATAAGACTATAATTGTTACGATTAATGCTACTAGTGTTATTCCGCTTTGTTTTTTCTTTTGAATTTTTTTAAACATTTGGTTTGACCTCCTATTTTAAACTTTTTGGTTTTTGTTTCTTTTTATTACAGTATCATAAATTTTACTTTTTGTCTGTTAGTTTTTATCATTTTGTGTGATGTTTTCTTAATGATGTTTGATGTGCTTTATGATAGTGTGTAATGATATTTTATAATTAAGTATAAAAATTAATTAATTGGAAAATATAAATGTAATATAGCAATAATAAGAAAAAATGTCAATATATGAAAAATGAAATTGATACAAAAAATCCAAAAAATATTAGAACTAAAAACTATAAAAATACATATATACCAATACTTGTAGCCTAGAATAATTCTTAATTAATTTTTATACTTAATTACAAGCCTTTTTACAGGCTTTAATATAATGTTTATATTTACTTTAAATATGTTTACATACATCATCAGTTTTAATAATATTTCCATAAAAATTTTTTTATTTTATCACTACAAATATTTTATTTGCTACTAAATTATTCGAATTTTTTTATTCCAAATTCAAACAATATATTCAATCACATTATTAGGAAATGTTTTTTTCATTTTTTCTAATAAAAACTTTTTTCCATCTTCTCTTAAATCATTTTTATACATATACTTTCCTTTTCCTCGACCTGTCATTTTGTCTTTGTCATATATTTTAATTGCATTTGGGAATGCTTCTTCATTTATTTTGGTGTGGACAAAACTGTATGTCATAAAAATTATTTCAAAAAATACTTGTTTAACAGCTTTGCGGGATAATTTTTTAGCTAATTCTTCTATTAGCTTGCTATATAATTCTTTCCAATTTTCAACCATTATTACTGGTGCTATTAGTATTCCAACTGGATATCCTGCTTCACATAATTTATTAATAGCTTCTATCCTTTTTTCTAGCCTTGATGTTCCAAATTCTACTCTATTTATTATATATTCTGGATTTACACTCATTCTTATTGTTATTTTTCCTTTATGGTCAAGTGGCAAAATGTCATCTATCATATCAAATTTTGTTGGGAGTGTGAGTTTTCCTTTTTTGGTGCTGGCAAAATTTTCTATTGTCCATTTTAAGTTTCCTGTTATTGAGTTTTCTAAAACTAAATCACTATTACTACCTATTTCAAATGTTAGGTCTTTTTCTGAATTTTCAGCTGTTTTTATTATTTTTTCTAGCATTTGTTCTCTGTTTACAAATAGTCTTAAGTATGCACATTTATTGTAGTTACATACTAAGTAACAATACATGCAAGATGCTGTGCATCCAGATGATGTATATGGGACTAAAAAGTCTGATGTTTTGTGGTTTTCTACATATTTGTGTGTTTTTCTGATTCCTATAATTAGGTTGTTTTTCATTTGTGGAAATTCTTTGTTTGATTTTTTTCTCATTTCTTCTATATTGTTGTGGTTTTGAATTTCTATTTTTGGTGTTTTTTCGTATTTTTCCATTAGCTTTTTTCCTAATTCATAGTTTAAAATATCTTTTTCGAAATAAATTGCATTAGGCTTAAACATAGTTTTCCTCCTTTTATTAGTATTTTTGGCAATTTTTATTTTTTTATTCTTTTTAGGGCTACTTTATAGGATTTATAGTTTTTAGTGAAGATTATTCATTTTTATACTAATATGTTAAAAAAGCCAAAATTTAAGTGTGTTGTAATGGGATATACAGATGTGATTGCCAAAGACTCAGAAACAGGAATTTATATAGTACAAATTACAGCATTAAAACCATAACTATTTTTAAAAAAGACAATAGAAGTATTAATAGTAAATTTTGAAATAAACAAGCTAAAAGAGTTAGAATATCATAGCAAATGGAAGATAATCGAAGAAAAAGAAATGAAACTAATATTGACAGAAGATTTAGAGATACATATAATAGAGATGCCTAAAATATATAAATTAAAAGGAAAAGAGCACGAGGAAGAGCTAATAAAATGGCTAAATTTCATAGAAAATCCTGAAAGTAAGAAGGTGGAAAAATATATGGAAGACAATAAGGAAATGAAAGAAGCAAAAGAGAAACTAGAGGTAATGAGTGAAGATGAAAGAATGCAAATTTTAGCAGAACTAAGAGAAAAAGCAATTAGAGACGAAAAAGCTGAAAGGCGTTTTGCGGAGAGGAAAGGAAGAGAACTGGGTCGAGAAGAAGGTTTAGAAGAGGGCCGAGAAATAGGCTTAGAAGAGGGCAAAAAAATTGGAATTAAAGAAGGAATAAAAGAAACAGCAAAAAAAATGAAAACAAAAGGGATACAAATCGAAATTATTGAAAAAATAACGAATCTAACAAAAGATGAAATAAATGCACTATAAATTTGGAACAGTACTATAGATAGTGTACCAAAGAGTATATCGGAAAGTTTGTGTAAACTTTACACTTCTTATGATAATTTTTTAAAATTTTGATAATTGAACCTTGACAAATTAATATATCAAAGATAAATATATATTATCTTTGATATATTAATTTGTCAAGGTTCACTTAACAGAATATGTCAATTTACATTTTTTAGCATACTTTTTTTATATTAATATGGTAAAATTAATAATAACTCTATCTGTAAAAAATGTATACAATTCTGCTAAAGTAACTAAAAAATCCTAACTTATCTTCTTTCATAAATCACATAATCATAATCAAAATCATTTTCATCATCTTTTGGGCCTTTTTCTCTTTTTACTTCTTTCCAAATCTCCGGGTTAATTTTTGGGAAGAATGTATCTCCTTCAAAGTCTTTGTGGATTTCTGTTACATACATTTTTGTAACATATGGCATTAATAAATTATATATCATTGCTCCACC
This sequence comes from uncultured Clostridia bacterium, assembly GCA_944386775.1. GTDB lineage: Bacteria > Bacillota > Clostridia > TANB77 > CAG-508 > CAG-269. The sequence continues at coordinate 8,505 of CALXCJ010000025.1, read as the reverse complement.
TATTACAAAACATTCTTCTTTGCTTTCAATATATTCTTGAATTTGGAACATTGAATGTACTATTTCTACATTTTCGTCTTGTATTTTAAAGTCTGGGTTTTGGCTAAAAATCACGTGTTTTCTATTTGGTAGTACTTTACCTAGTGATTCAAATGTTTTTCTTCCCATTATTATAGTATGGCCTGTTGTTAAATTTTTAAATCTTTTCAAGTCATCTGGTAAGTGCCATAAAAGTTTATTTTCTTTTCCTATTATGTTATTTTTTGCTTTTGCTACTATTATACTTAACATTTTTATTTCTCTCCTATTCTGGTTCATCTTTTTATTTTTGAATTTGTTTTTTCTTTTCATTTTCTATTTTCGTTTCTATTCTTATCTATTATTTTTCGAATTTTTGTTGCAATTTTAATTTAAATTGCAAACTTGAATTTTACATATTTTTAACTTAGATAGCTACTGGTATTTTTCCTAATTTTACTTCTTTATTATAGTCATACCCTACTATTTCAAAATCTTCTACTTTAAAGTCATAGAAATTTTTAGTTGGATTGTTAATTTTTAGCCCTGGATGTACATCTACTGGGCTTGCTTGTATTAGTTTTTCTACTAAAGGTATGTGTCTATCATATATATGGCAGTCTCCTATATTATGTGTTAGTGTTCCTACTTCTAAGTTTGAAACTTGTGCAAACATACATAAAAGTGCTGCATATTGCATGATATTCCATCCATTTGCGGTTAGCATGTCTTGTGAACGTTGGTTTAGTATTAGGTGTAATTTTCCTCCTTTTACTAGCCATTGGGTTCCATATGCACATGGCTCTAAGTTCATATCTTTTAATTCTGCGTGATTAAATATGTTTGTCATTATTCTTCTACTTGCTGGGTCATTTTTTAGTAGATATAGGCAATAGTCTACTTGGTCCATCTTTTTTATTCCTTCTTTTGTTTTGAATTCGTATTTTTCTGCCATTTGGTATCCATAGGCTTTCCCTATTGTTCCATCTTGACCTGCCCATTGATCCCATATATGTGAGTTTAGGTCACTTATTTTGTTTGATTTTTTTTGCCATATCCATAATATTTCGTCAATTGCTCTTTTTACAGTATTTGTGTTGTTTCTTAGTGTTATCATTGGGAATTCTTTTCCTACATCATATTTATTTTGTACTCCTACTATTGATATGTAATTTGCTTCTTCTCCATCTTCCCATCTTGTTCTTACATTTGTTCCTTTTGATGAATATCCATTTTTTAATATTTCTTGACATGTTTTTATAAATTGTTCATCTGCTTGTGTCATTTTTTTCCCTCCTTAATTTTATTTATTTTTTATTTTTTATTTTTAGTATGTCCATTACATTTTTATTTTTTTATTTTATTTTTTTATATTTCTTAGAATTTATTATGGTTTTAGAACTGTTAAATTTTAAAATCTATTTTAGATGTCCCAATTTGGTACATATTCTTCTTCATGTTCTCCTAATTCTTGTAGGTATCCATTTTCTAAGTTTAAACTATATACAAAGTCTTCTATTTCTTCATATTCTTTTTTTGTTAGTTTTCGGTTTATTTTGCTATCTTCTTTTGCTTTGTATGTTGGAAAATATTGTGCCATTATACTGATATATACTCTTGGGTCTATATTTTCTTTTATGTATTTTAGTATTTTTTTGCTATTTTGGATATTTCCAGGTAAAACTAGATGTCTTATTATTAGACCTTTTTTTATTATGCCGTTTTTGTCTATTTTTGTTCCTCCTACTTGTCTATACATTTCTTTGATTGCTTTTGTTGCTATTTTAAAATAGTTGTCTATTTTTGAGTATTTTTTGGCTGTTTTGTCATAGTAATATTTTAAGTCTGGTAAGTATATATCTATATATCCTTCTAACATTTTTAGTGTTTCTATGTTTTCATAGCCATTTGTGTTATATATTATTGGAATTTTTAATCCTTTGGATTTTGCTAAAATTATTGCTGCTTTTATTTGTTCGGCATAACTTGTTGGTGTTACTAAATTTATGTTTTCCACTTTCTTGCTTTGCTGGATTAGAAATATTTCTGCTAAATTTTCTATAGTTATTTCTTTTCCTTTTCCAAGTTGACTAATTTCGTAGTTCTGGCAATATATACAGTTTAGATTACAGTTTGAAAAAAATACTGTTCCTGAGCCTTTTTTTCCACTAATACACGGCTCTTCAAAGTTGTGAGTTGAGTATAGTGCAATTTTTATGTTTTTACCTGCTTTACATCTTCCAATTTTGCCTGCATTTCTATCTACTTTGCATTTATGCGGGCATAATATGCATTTTTGTGTTATTGGGTTTTGGGCTTTTTTTATATGTTCTTTGCTTTCTATCATTTTTTATTTCCTATTATTTTAAATATTATATTGCTTTTTTTATTATATACTTTGCCTTAATTTTCATATTGTTTTTTGAAATTATATCATATTGCTTTAATAATTTTATATTTTTTGAAATTATATAATATTACTTTACTTGTCTTGAATTTTTTATTATATTTCTAGTACTATTAACTCATATTATTTTAACTCTTTACGCTTTTGATTTCAATGTTTCCTTGATCATTTTCTTGTAATGTTATTGTTTTTTTGGTAAATTTGTCTATGTTCGCTTTTACTATATCTACCGCTTCTGATTCGCTATCTGGGTCTTCTATTGTTTGTATAATTTCTTCTTGCAAGTTCTTTATACATGCTTTGTTTTTTTGTTCTTGCTCTTCTTGGTTTGCTTCATTTGATTGTTCTTGATTTTTGTTTCCTGTGTTTAATTGGTTTTGATTTTCATTTTCTGTGCTTTCATTTTCTTTGTTTTGTGTAGCTTCATTTTTGGTAGTTTCTACTAAGTTTGAATAATCTTCTATATATTCTACTATTTCAACAATATATGTATTTTTGTTTTTTTCTATTTTGTTTATTAAAAACATATCTTCTTCATTATCTAGTTCTATGTTTGATGCTATATACTTTTGTCTTTCATTATCATATACAAATGATGAATTTCCTTCTACTGGGAATTCTTTGCTGAAGTTTTCTCCAAAAAGCTCTTTTGCTTTTGCTTCTATTTCTTCTTTTGTTAATTCAAATTGGTCTAGATTGTTTTTTACACATTCCCATATCCAAATATCAGGGGCTTGATTTATGTCATCAAATGTTGGTAGTGATACTTTGGTAATTTCTCTCCATAAATATATTTTTGAAATGTATTTTTCTATTTTTTCTACATCTTGTGCTGTTACATTTGTATTACTTATGCTTTGCTTTTTATATATTAACATTCCTATAAATATTATGAGTAAAATACCAATTACTGCTACCATTTTTTTCATTAGTTTATGGCCTCCCATATTTTGATTTTGTGCTATTTTGAGCTATATTTATTTTGTTCTTCTTCTGCAACTCCTGTTGCAATTACTGTTACTTCTACATCATCATCCATATTAGGATCTATTACTGTTCCGAAAATTACGTTTGCGTTTTCGTTTATTCTGTCATTTACTAGACTTATTGCACTGCTTACTTCTAATAGGCTTAAATCTTTATTTCCTTTTACATTGAAAATTATACCTTTTGCTCCATCTATTTTGCTTTCTGTTAGTGGGTTTGTTATTGCTTGTTTTACTGCATCTTCTACTTTTCTTTCTCCAGATGCTCTTCCTATTCCCATGTATGCTTTTCCATTGTATTTCATGGTTGTTCTTATATCTGCAAAGTCTATATTTACTTCTCCTGTCGATGTTAATAGATCTGTTACTCCTGTTATTCCTTGTTCTAGTATTTTGTCTGCAAGAGAAAATGCTGTGTTTAGTGTTACTCTTTCGTCTGTTATTCCAAGTAGATTGTCATTTAATACTATTATTAGGTCATCTACATTGCTTTTTAATTTTTGGATTCCATATTCTGCTCTTACTTTTCTTGCTTTTCCTTCAAATTTGAATGGTTTTGTTACTACTCCTATTGTTAGTATTCCCATTTCTTTTGCAATTTCTGCAACTACTGGGGCAGCTCCTGTGCCTGTTCCTCCTCCCATTCCTGCTGTTATAAATACCATGTCTGCTCCTTCTAGGATTTGTTTTATTTCATCTTTGCTTTCTATTGCTGCTCTTTCTCCTATATTTTCATTTGCTCCTGCTCCTAGTCCTTTTGTTGTTTCTACACCTATTTGAAGAATATTGTTACTTTTTGCTCTTTTTAAGGTCCCTATTTCTGTGTTTAGTAAGTAAAATGTTACTCCTTGTACTTTGTCTTCTATCATTCTGTTTACTGCGTTGTTTCCTGCTCCTCCTACTCCTATTACTTTTATCTTTGGTGCTCTATTTAATTCTTTTTGTTCGTTATACATATATTTCCTCCTTATATTGTAGCTCGGATATATTTGTATCACATTTTTTATATAAATTCAATTACTTTTTGCATAATTTCGTAATAATTTATTTTGCATAATTACGAATAATTTATTTTTGACATTTTCATAAAAATGTTGTATAGTTGCACTGTACTTTTTTATATTTTCTAAAAGGAGGTCTTCCTATGAAAAAGGAACAGTGGATTGCTTTAATAATTGTAATTGTATTTTTCGCTGTTATTTTTGGAATAGTGTTTTTTTCCAAAAATCCAATAGTTACTGCTTTTACTATTGTAGCTATAGTTTCAATTGTTTCTGGTATTGTTAAGGGGTTACATTAGTATAACAGTTTCTAAAACTATAAGAAACATTTCATAATTTATGATTTGTTTCTTATTTTTTAAATTTAAAAAAAGTTGATATTAAACTATAAATTTAATATCAACTTTTTTCGTTGTTTAGCATCAGTTTTTACTGGTACTACTTAATATTACTCTCCTGGCTTATTATAGGCATAACCTATAAAATTACCGTTTGCATCTCTTCTTTCAACAATAGTAGATGAGTAATATCCTTTTTCTATTTTTAAAAGTTCTATCTTTTTTTGTATTCCTCCTGCATATCCTGTTAAGTTTCCATTTGCTCCTATTACTCGGTGGCAAGGAATAATTATTGATATGGGGTTATGCCCGACTGCTCCTCCTACTGCTTGTGCGGAGATTGATTTTTTGTTTTGAATTTTTGCTATTTCTGTTGCGATTTTCCCATATGTTGTGGTTTTGCCATATGGAATTTCACATAGTATGTTCCATACTGTTTTTTGGAAAATACTTCCTCTTGGGGCTAGTTTTAGTTCTTTTGGTGATACTTTTTCACCTTTGAAGTATTTATCAAGCCACAGCTTTGTTTGTTTTATTATTTTTATATTGTTATTTTCTTGCATTTCTTCTTTTATATTGTATAGATAGTATTTTTGACCTTCTATCCAAAGTCCTATTAGATTTTCTTCGTCACTTGCAAGGGTTAAGTTTCCTATTTTTGATTTGTATTTTGATATGTATAGCATGGTTTTTCTCCTATGATATTTATATTTTTAAGTTTTGCAATTATATTACTTTTAAATGATGATACATTTTGTTTAATAATTATTTAATTGGTTATTCCTGCTTATACTTCCTGCATAAAAACAAATATTTATTTTAAATCCTCCTTTTATTGCTTGGAGGTTTTCCCCTCCAAGATTTTATACTTTTTGGGTAAAAAAATATATATGTTAGAATTATAACATTCTTTATATTGTTTTGCAAACTGCTTTTATAAGTTAGCAGAAAATACAAGTTACGAATCAACTTACTCATTTTTACTGTATAAGTTAGGGAAAAAGCCGAATCCTTAATGGAAACGGCTTTCTTTTTTATTAGACAACTAATTTACACTTTTTTCATAATTTTGGCTACATCTTTCAATATCTGTTTATTTTTTTTTGTCTGTATCCTGCCTTATATCCTGTTTTTCATCTGGTCTCTTAAAAGCTTTTTTAAGCTCGGCATGTATCTCAGCATACTTTTTATCTTGACTTAGGTCGATTTTTTGTGCATATCCACGATCCATTCCTATTGGAGCAGTATAATCATCACTAACAAATTTACTCTTATGATAACAATGTTCTTCCCAACCATACTCATTCATTTCATTGTCATAATAATCTTGGTTCATTTTACCATTCCTTTCTAATTTTGCACCATGTATTATAACTTAAGTATGATCAATTCTAAGGCTATAATGAAAAGTGCTTAGCAGAAATGTTTTCTGCCAAAATTAAGTTGTCTTTTTAATAAAGGTATTTCCCCCTTTCTAAAGTTATTTAACTATTGCCTTCCTATTGATGCTATATTAATTTAGAAATTTAATAGTTTCCTGAGATAATTCTATTTTACTATCTATTACGTAATATGTAAATATGTAACAAATATTTTTCGTAAATATTTTCTTAGTATGGCTATTTAACTAGATTAGGCTACCTTTTAATATCTTTATGGCTTAAGTAGTAACGGTACTATTAAACGATTTACATAATTTGACTTTCTGATAAAAATTTGGTACAATTATAGATGTAACAATAAATATTAAACTTTTAAAAATTCACTTCTGTTAGTGAATTCACAAAAGAAAGGAGTTCAGATAATGAACCAAAATTTAAAAAAACTTAAGAAAAATTCCGTATATGGAAAAGTTATTGCAGGGATGAGACTTGCTGGTGTAAACCGAAAAAATCCAGGAGCAGAAATGATAGCTTTAGCAGCTGTCAAAAAATTGATAAACCCTAATATCACTCTTGATGAAATACTAAAATTTTTAGTAAAAAACCAAGAATTTGATGGGGTTTTCAAGAAAATTAATGAACAAGATGCATTTCTTTTAATGAAAGAAGCATTAAGTACATTGAACACAAAGCATTCCATTAAAGTTGAAGATGACAATGTGGTTGAAAAATTCATCAATAATTTAACCACAGAAATAAGGTTAAGGACTATGCTACTTGCCCATACTGAGGAAAAAGAAATTAGTATCGACAATACAGAAGCTGATATTTTCATTGATACTTTAATGAGAATGTATAATAAGCCGGAAGAAGACTTAAAACAAGTATTATATCGTATGGCTGGGAAATACAACATAGAGGACATCAAAGATGTAGAATCCATATTAGTAAAAATTTTACAGTTGGATAAAGAAGATGAAATCTATGAGAGATTAAAATATATCCTTAAACATACTGATGTAATAATATTTTAAAAGCTCCTGACCTGCTGTTAAAAAATAGCAAATATTTTATACTAAATGTATTAAAATATTTGCTATTTTAAAATTTTTGATAAAATTTATTGCATAAATAAATTTATAAAAATGGAAAATATGCCGAAATATATAATAAAAAATACAATAAAACATATACTAAAAAAAGATAAAACATATAATAAAAAATAAGATAAAATATATAATGAAAATTTAATGAAATACATAATAAAAATGTAATAAAAAAATATTTATTTGTTTGTAAAAAATTTCCTGTTTAATATTTGCAAAATTGCAAATGATAGTATTAGAAAAAGCTCAATGTTTTTTCACAAATGTAATTACAGGAGGTGAAACAAATGGCAAACAATAGTAACAAAAAATTAGTTCCAGAAGCTATGTCAGCTTTAGATAAATTCAAATATGAAGTAGCTAGCGAAGTAGGTGTAAATCTAAAAGAAGGTTACAATGGAGATATATCAGCTAGAGACGCAGGTAGAATAGGTGGAAACATGGTTAGAAAAATGATTCAACAAGTTGAAAACAATATGAAATAGTTTTATTAGTATTAAAAATATTAAATTATATTAGTATAAAAAATATTTAAGTATATTATTATAAAGAATATTTAAGTTTACTTTTATAAAAAATTAATACTAAAATTTTAAAACCTATTTAGGCAGAAATTTAAATTTTGTTTTTATGAATACATAAAGGCAGGGTTTGAATTCCTGCCTTTATTTTTTATTTTTGAATTAATATTATATTTTTGATTTAATATTATACTTTTTACATTAATATTATACTTCTTAAATTAATATTCAGGTTCTACTAGACCGTAATTTTTTCCATCTTTTAATTTGTGTATAACATTTACTTTTCCAGTATCTACATTAATAAATACTAAGAAATTGTGAGATGGTTTTTCTTGTAATTTTAAAACTGCATCTTCTGGAGTTATTGGTTTAATTTCATAGTAAGATGTTTTAATAATTTCGTTTGTAATTTCGTGTACTTGAGCATCTTCAAATTCTATATTTTTTATGCTTCCATCTTTCATCATTTTTTCTTTTTTTGTTTTTGCTTTTCTAATTTGTCCTTCTAGTATATCAATATCTTTATCGATAGATGCATACATGTCTTTGTCTTCTGTTACTGCTCTGTATTTTTCACCATTTACTATTACACAAATTTCTGCAATTTGTTCATTTTTTTCAGTTCTTAATGTAACAGAAGCTTCTGCGTTTTCAAAGTATTTGTCTATTCTGTCTAATTTTTTTTCTACATAATCGTTTATTGCATCTGTTATCATTAGTTCCTTTCCTGTTATTTTTATTTT
>CALXCJ010000024.1 GCA_944386775.1 uncultured Clostridia bacterium | reverse complement strand
TTTTTTCAATATTTTTTAGATAAAAATTATATAGGCAATTTTTTAGTTTTTGCCTACATTAATTTTACACTAACATCTTCTCTTATATTCCAAGTAGTTATGTATTTTGGAATTTCTTTTGTTACATCTAAAGTGTAATCTGTAATTAGAATAGCAATACATTTTTCTAAAGAAGCATAATCTTGCCCTGATACAATAGTTTTAGTATACATTTTACTTAAATAAAATAATATTCTTTTTTCTACATTTTTTCTATCAACAACCTGCATTTCAATATCAACATTAGTAATATTATTAATTTTAGCTTTAATATCTAAAATACCAACTTTATCATCTAATAAATCTTTTTCACAAATTGGATTAGAATCTAACTCAATATCAGTTATATTTTCCTTTAAAATACAGCTTAATAAATTTTGGGTAATAGTTTCATTTCCCACATGCCCAAAAATACGCTTAAAAACATAATCACTTTTTAGATTTAATAATTTCAATAGGCATTCACCTCCTAACAATAAAAATTAAATAAAATCGAAATATTGGCAGAAATGCCAGAAAATAAATAATTTGAAATATAAGATGAATATAGATTAACATAAATCTTTTCAAAATACAAGCATTTATATATAAAAAAATTATAAAAAATTGAAAAAAGTATTGACAATTGAACAAATATTCAACTATAATATAATAAACGATAATTGAACAATCATTCAACTGAAAAATGAAAGCTAAAATACAAAAATAAAAGTAAAATCAATATTAATATCAATTAAACTCAAAATAATTAATATAATAAAAATCATTAAAAATTTTATATTTTCACTATAAACAAAAGGAGGAAAACAAAATGTCTATAAATGAATTTATGTGTGATTGTAACATAATACACCAAGACATAGTAGAAGAAACCCTAAAAAAAATGCCACATCAAAACCTATTTAACAAACTAGCAGAATTTTTCAAAATCATAGGAGATCCAACAAGAACTAAAATACTATTTGCACTAGACCAAAACGAAATGTGTGTATGTGATATAGCAAATGTATTAAATATGACAAAATCATCAATATCACATCAACTAGCAACACTTAGAAAAAGTGGCATTGTAAAATGCAGAAGGGAAGGAAAAGAAGTATACTACACACTAGATGATGAACATATAAAACAAGTATTCGAAATAGCAATTGAACATATAGAACATAAAGAAGAACAAGAAAAAGATAACGAAACCAAAAATAAATAACAAAACCAAATAATCAAAAATAAAATTCAACCAAAAATCAATTTTTTAAAATAATGGAGGAAAAAAATGAAAGTAAAATTTAAAATAAAAAATTTAGACTGTGCAAATTGTGCAGCAGAACTAGAAAGAGCAATACAAAAAATAGAAGAAATAAAAGAAGTAAATATAAATTTTCTAGCAGAAAAAATGGAACTAGAATATGAAGAAGAAAAAGAGCAAGAAATACTAAAAAAATTAAAAAAAGTAATAAAAAGAGAAGAGCCAGATGTAACTATAGAAAAAATTTAAAATTATATAAAAAAGCCTAAAAGGGGGTATCCAAAATTGAAAAAAAGAGCAATAAAAATAATACTATCATTCATACTATTCATATTAGCCATGGCAATAAAATTTGAAAATCAAACAATAAACAACATAATATTCATAATAAGTTATATAATAGTAGGATATGATATACTAAAAAAAGCAATACGAAACATCTTCAGAGGAAAAGTCTTTGACGAAAACTTTCTAATGTCAGTTGCAACAATAGGAGCATTTGCCATAGGAGAATTCCCAGAAGCAGTAGCAGTAATGTTATTTTACCAAGTAGGGGAGCTATTCCAAAGTTACGCAGTAGACAAATCAAGAAAATCAATAGCTAAGCTAATGGACATAAGACCAGACTATGCAAATGTATATAGAGAAGGAAAAGAAGAAAAAGTAAATCCAGAAGAAGTAAAATTAAATGAAACCATAATAGTAAAACCAGGAGAAAAAATTCCACTAGATGGCAACATAATAGAAGGAAAAACAAGCTTAGACACAAAAGCACTAACAGGAGAATCAATGCCAAGAGAAGCACAAGAAGGAGACGAAGTGCTAAGTGGATGTATTAATCTAGAAGGAGTAATAAAAATAAAAGTAAAAAAAGAATATGGAGAATCAACAGTAAGTAAAATACTAGACCTAGTAGAAAATGCAAGCAGTAAAAAATCAAAATCAGAAAACTTTATAACAAAATTTGCAAAATACTACACACCAGCAGTTGTAATAATTGCATTAATCCTTGCAATACTTCCACCACTAATAGTAGAAGGCCAAGAATTTTCCGACTGGATTTATAGAGCATTATCATTCTTAGTTGTATCATGCCCTTGTGCACTAGTAATATCAATCCCTCTAAGCTTTTTCGGAGGAATTGGAGGAGCTTCAAAAATAGGAGTATTAATAAAAGGAAGTAATTACCTAGAAGCATTATCACAAGCAGAAATAGCAGTATTTGACAAAACAGGAACACTAACAAAAGGAGTATTTGAAGTTCAAAAAATAGAACCTGCTATAATTACAAAAGATGAATTATTAAAACTTGCAGCATATGCAGAAAACTACTCAAACCATCCAATTGCAAAATCCATAAAAGAAGCATATAACAAAGAAATAGACGAAAAACAAATAAACAGTTACCAAGAGCTATCAGGTTACGGAATAATTGCAAAAATTAACGAAAAAGATGTTTTAGCAGGAAACGAAAAACTAATGCAAGAAAACAAAATACAATTTGAAAAATGTAATGAAATAGGCACAATACTATATGTTGCAATAGAAGGAAAATATGCAGGATATATATTAATTTCAGATACAATAAAAAATGACGCAAAACAAACAATAAAAGACCTAAAGAAAAACAACATAAAACAAACAGTAATGCTAACAGGAGACAGAAAAGAAGTAGGAGAAAGTGTAGCAAAAGAGCTAGGCATAGATAAAGTATATACAGAATTATTACCAGCAGACAAAGTGCAAAAAGTAGAAGACTTGCTAAAAGAAAAATCACCAAAAGGAAAACTAGTATTTGTAGGAGACGGAATAAATGACTCACCAGTATTAACCCTAGCAGATATAGGAATAGCAATGGGAGGAATAGGTGCAGACAGTAGCATAGAAGCGGCAGATATAGTAATAATGACAGACGAACCTTCAAAAATAGTAAAATCAATAAAACTATCTAAAAAAACAATGAAAATAGTAAAAGAAAACATAGTATTTGCAATAGCTGTAAAAATTATAGTATTAATTTTAGCTGCAATTGGAATATCAACAATGTGGGAAGCAGTATTTGCAGATGTTGGAGTTTCAATTATTGCAATAATAAATGCTTTAAGGGCATTGAGAACGAAAGATTTAAAATAAACTGTTCGAAATATGTTATTTATATAAATTTTATATAAATAACACATTTCGGGCTTTTCTACATGTTAAAACCATAAATGATAAAATGGCACAAAAAATGGAGAAACTTTCGTGTAAAATCCCTTTTAATTTATAACAAAATATAGTATAATAAAATGCAGAAATACGAGAAGAGGTAATTTTTAAAGAAAAAATTCCATATAAAGTAGAATATCTCGGAAAGGAAATAATTTTTATGTTAGAAAATAAATTAGGAATAAATAATGCAATAGAACTTGCAAAAGAAGAAGAAAGAATAACAAAACAAAAAGCATTACAATTATTTAGTACAAAAAAACTAGACACATTTGAAGTAGGAACATTTAAAGGTCTATCTCAAATACACAAATATTTATTCGAAGACATATATGAATTTGCAGGAAAAATAAGAAAAGAAAATATCTCAAAAAACAATTTCAGATTTGCATCTGCAATGTACTTAGAAGAAGCATTAAAACAAATAGATAAAATGCCACAATCAAATTTTGACCAAATAATAGATAAATACACAGAAATGAACATAGCACATCCATTTAGAGAAGGAAATGGAAGAAGTACAAGAATATGGTTGGATATGATTTTAAAAAAATAAATAAAAAAGGTGGTAGATTGGAGTAAAATAGATAAAGAAGACTATTTACTTGCAATGGAAAGAAGTCCAATAAAAAATACGGAAATTAAATTATTAATTAAACAAGCATTAACAGATAAAATTAATGATAGACAAATTTATATGAAAGGTATTGATGCAAGTTATAATTATGAAGGGTATAATTTGTATAGTATAGAGGAATTAGATGATGAAAATTAGGTTTAAATAAATTATTATTAGAATAAAAAGATTAAATAAATAAAAATTAGTTAAAAGTTACGTACTAAAATTTCCCTCTAAGTAGAGGTATATATAAGTGATAAAAAATTATTTAAAAATCAAACTCCTTAAAATAAACTAAAGTAAAGTATATCTTAGTTTATTTTAAGGAGTTTAATTCAATTTTAGAAAATGAAAAAACTAATAGCAAAACATCATTTGCTATAAGTTTAAAAACGCATCCTAAAAAAGCAAGAATAAAAAAAGCATAATATAATAAATCTACTTATCCTCCAAAGTATACTTAATAGCCATATTAATCAACTTATACAGCGAAATATCATAATCCCTCTTATACTCATCAAGCTTATTCCACATAGACTCCCTCAGCCTAATACTCCTAGCAATAGTAATCTCATTTTTAGGTTTCTTATAATAAACAACCTTATTACCCTCAATCTTAAAATTCTCCACACAAGAATCAATAAGCTTATTAATAGAAGCATCCAGCTCATCCTCAGAAATCCTCTTAAGTTCAGAATACAAACTATCTTCAATTTCCACATTTCTATTTATCCACTTTTCCCTAGGATAAAATCTATAAAAACCTTTCTGCATTATTCCACATCCTATCTTCATTATAAAAGAATTATAATAAATCTATTGGTAGATATATAACTGTCTAAAATTTTAATTTTACCTACCATATGTGGTAGAAAAAATACAAAAAAACTATTTACAATTTTAAGTATTAATGATATATAAATATTAAACAAAAAATAAAGGATGTAAATATATGATATAAAGTAATCTTAAAAATATTTTACTCAAAAACCTTTAAAAATATACAAAAAAGCTAATTAAATAATTTTAAAAAACATCCTTTAATCTAAAAACAAAAATTTATAAAGATAAAGGGGGGGAAAAATAAAAATGAATGAAAAAGCAAAAAGTATTTTAGCATACATTTTTGGTTGGATAGGAGGACTAATAATACTATTAGCAGTAAAAGATAACTCAAAAGCTACTAAATTCCATGCAGCGCAATCAATAGTCTTAAGCGGAGGTTATTCTATAATCTCTTTAATATATAATTGGAGTCCATTACGAATACCATTTTTCTCAACAGCATTATGGGTAATTTATATAATAGGACTTATAATGGGAATAGTAAAAGCAAACAAAGAAGAAAACCCAGAATTACCAATAATTTCAAATATTACAAAAGCTATTTTTTCTAAACAAATAGAAAATTAGAATAAAAAATGGAGGAAAGAATACTTCCAAAAACAGGAAATGCAAACATAGTAATCTTAATTTTACTAATAGCTATAATATCTACAATAATCCTATACATAAAAACAAAACAATACAAAGATATAAAATAATCATCAAACAAGTAATAAAACAAAACTCTTTAAAATAAACTAAAATAAAGTATATTTTAAGGAGTTTTATTTATGCAAGAAATAATATCAAGAGCCTTAATAGGCCTATTTTTCGGAACATTTGGAACCACAATAGGAGGAATCCTAGGAATAACCATAAAAAAACACTCAAACAAATTCCTAAGCTTCACACTATCATTTGCATCAGGGCTAATGATGGCAATAATCTGTTTTGACCTAATACCAGAAGGACTAGAAATAAGCAATTTAGGTATATTACTCTTAGGAATAGCACTTGGAATAATAATGATGATATTTTGCGACTATGCAGTCCAAAAGAAATTTTCCGTAAGAAAGCAAGCAAACTATGAAAAAGAAAAAACGTCAAAAAAAGGAAAAACAAACCTAAACAAAGAAAAACTACTAAAAACAGGAATAATAGTATCAATAGGCTTAGCAATACACAATTTCCCAGAAGGTTTAGCAATAGGAGCAGGCTTTGAAGCATCAATAAAATTAGGCTTGAGCCTTGCAATTGCAATATGCTTGCACGACATACCAGAGGGAATATCAATGGCAGTTCCAATGAAAAACGGAGGAATGGCAAAAAGAAAAGTACTCTTATATGTAATAATATCAGGAATAACCACAGGAATAGGAGCATTAATCGGAGCAATATTAGGCACAATATCACAAGAAATAATCGCAATATCACTAGGATTTGCAGCAGGAGCAATGTTATATATAGTATCAGGAGAACTAGTACCAGAAGCAAACACATTATACAATGGAAAAATGACAGCAATAGGAAACATGCTAGGATTTTTAATAGGAATGTTTGCAGTAATGCTATAAAATTAGTAAAAATAAATAGATATATACTTTTTTTCTTTTAAAAAGTTAAATAATGCATATAATAAAAGAAATTAAAATTATAAAATAAATACCATTTTAAAAAAATGCGGGTAGATGCAATAAATTAAAATAAAAGACAACAAAAATGTTAAGATAAATTGTTTTAAACTGTAAATAAACCAAATATTATTTCCAACAGGAACAAAAAAATGAAAGTATTGGAAATATTTTTCCAATACAATTGACAATAACAAGCAATTGGTATATACTAGATATGAGGTGATAAATATGATAGAAAGACAAGAATATTTAAAACAATTAATAAAATTTAAAGATACAGATTTAATAAAAATAATTACAGGAATTAGAAGATGTGGTAAGTCTACAATGTTTGATATATATATTAATTATTTAAAAAAACAAGGTGTTCAAGATAATCAAATAATAAAGATAAATATTGAAAATCCTGAAATAACTTTCAATAATTATATGGAACTATATAATTATGTGAAAGAAAGATTAAATAAAGAAAAAAAGACTTATGTTTTTATAGATGAAGTACAAAATATTGATGATTTTCAAAAGGCTATTGACGGATTATATATAAATAAAAATATTGATTTATATATAACAGGTTCAAATGCATATTTACTATCTGGAGAACTAGCAACTTTGATTTCAGGCAGATATGTAGAAATAAAAATGTTACCATTATCATTTAAAGAGTATTTATCTATATTTGATGAAAATGTAGATAAACAAGAAAAATTACTGGATTATTTTAAATATGGTTCATTGCCACAGACAGCTCAGTTATTTAAGATAGATCCAGATTTAATAGATGGTTATTTGGATGGAGTTTTTTCTACAGTAATATACAAAGATGTAATGAAAAGAAAAAATATAAATAATAAGATGCTACTAGAAAGTATAATAAAATATATTTTTAGTAATATTGGAAGTCCAATTAGTACAAAAAAGATAAGTGATACTCTAACTAGTATGAATAGAGCTACTAGTAATCATACAGTAGAAAATTACATCACTGCACTATTAGAGGCTTTTTTATTGTATAAAGTGGATAGATTTGATACAAAAGGAAAAAATGTTCTTTCTAGTGGTTATAAATATTATATAGTAGATTTAGGTTTTAGAACACATTTACTTGGAAAGAAAGCTGGTCAAGATATGGGGCATATATTGGAAAACATAGTTTATTTGGAATTATTAAGAAGAGGATACAAAGTATATACAGGAAAGGTAGATGACTTAGAAATAGATTTTGTTGCAGAAAATAAAAATGGACTAGAATATTATCAAGTTTCTTTGACTACAAGAGAAGAAAAGACTTTAGAAAGAGAATTAAGACCATTGCAAAAAACAGGAGATTTTTACCCAAAATATTTATTGACAATGGATAGAGATTTAGAAGCGGACTATGACGGAATAAAAAAAATTAATGTAATAGATTGGCTATTAGATATAAATATTTAAATAAGGTATCCATTATTATTTTATAGAAATGTGTTTTTCAATGTATTATTTCGCATAAAGTATATTAAAAAGAGGTGAAAAGATAATGAAAAAAATGAAAACACTTTTTAAACGACAATTTGAAAATCATAAAATAGCAAAATGCTTAAATGAAGTAGAGCCTGAATGTCAATGGGTACTAAACCGGAGAAGGCTTTGCAACAGAAAAAATAGATGGGACATGCTGTTTAATAAAAAATGGGAAAATTTATAGAAGATATGATTATAAAAAAGGAAGAACTCTGCCACAAGGGGCAATTCCTTGCCAAGAAAAACCTGACCCTGTAACAGGGCACTTTCCACATTGGCTTTTATGTACAAAAGATGACCCAAATGCTAAATATTATTTAGAGGCATTTGAAAGACAAAAAAATGACAATTTAGAAGAAGGAACTTATGAATTAATAGGAAAACATATAAATGGAAATCCATACAACTTGGATACAGATATTTTAGAAAAACATGGAAAGAGAATATTGGAAAATGTACCAAGGGATTATGAAGGAATAAAACAATATCTTAAAAATCACTATATAGAAGGAATTGTTTTTTATCGTAGCAATGGAGAAATGTGTAAAATAAAAAGAAGTGATTTTGGATTTGAATGGAATAGAAACAAAAATGCAAAAAATCACGGAACAAAAATCAAAAATATCACGGAATGAAATTAATAAAAATCATTGACAATTAACCTAAAATCTTATAAAATACAAACAAAAGTTTGAAGATAAATTGGATAAATAGAGGAGGAAAGTAAATTTGAACAATATAGAAAATTTAAAAGATTTAATCATATATCAAAGTCAGAATAATAAAAATATATCGGTAGAAGTTTTATACAATGAAGAAGATTTTTGGTTAACTCAAAAATCAATGGCAAAATTATTTAATGTGGCAGAAAATAATATTACATATCATTTGCAAAATATTTTTAAAACAGAGGAATTAGACCAAGATTCAGTTACTCAAAAAATTAGAGTAACTGCTTCAGATGGAAAAAAATATAATACTAATTTTTATAGCCTAGATGCCATTATAGCTGTTGGCTATAGAGTAAACTCAAAAGAAGCAACAGACTTTAGAATATGGGCAACAAAAACGCTAAAAGAATATATAAAAAAAGGCTTTGTTGTTAATAGTGAATTCTTAAAAATGCACCAGATGGCAAAATATTAGAAACAGATGTTACAGTAGCAAAAAATTATTTATCACAAGAAGAAATTACAGAATTAAACAATTTAGTTTCAATGTATTTAGACTATGCAGAAAGACAAGTAAAGTTAGGTAGAATAATTTCAATGCAAGAATGGAAAGATAAATTAGAAGTATTCTTAAAAATTAATGAATATAATATTCTAAAAGATAATGGAAAAATAAAAAAAGAAATAGCAGACAAGCTTGCATTAGATGAATACAAAAAATATAGGGTTATACAAGATAAAGAATATATATCTGATTTTGATGAACTATTAAAAGAAACAAAGAATTTAGAAGGTGGACAAAAAGGCTATTGAAAAATATACAAAACCACTTGTAATTCCCCTCCAAAATATAGTAAAATAAAACCAACCCAAAATCAAAAACAAAATACAAAAAATTGAAAGGATAAAAAAATGGAAGAAATATTAAAAGGACTAAACGACAAACAATATGAAGCCGTAAAGCAAACAGAAGGCCCAATCCTAATAATTGCAGGAGCAGGAAGTGGAAAAACCAAAGTATTAACACACAAAATAGCATACCTAATACAAGAAAAAAACGTATTGCCATGGAACATCATAGCAATAACATTCACAAACAAAGCAGCAAACGAAATGAAAGAAAGAATAGAAAAACTAGTAGGAGAAAAAGCCCAAGACATCTGGATGGGAACATTCCACTCAATATGTGTAAGAATATTAAGAAGATTCATAGACAGAATAGGATTCGAAAGTTCATTCCTAATATTTGACACACAAGACCAAAGGCAAATGATAAAAAACTGCCTAAAAGACCTAAAAATAGACGACAAAATGTTCCAAGACAGAGCTGTCCTATCAGAAATAAGTAATGCCAAAAACCAAATGCTAGACCCAGAAGAATATGCAAAAACAGCAATAGGAGACTTCAGAAAAGAAAAAATCGCAGAAGTATATAGTTTGTATCAAAAAAGACTAAAAGAAAACAACTGTATAGACTTTGACGACATAATAAACTACACAATAAGAATCCTAAAAGAAAACCAAGACGTAAAAGACTACTATGCAGACAAATTCAAATACGTCCTAGTAGACGAATACCAAGACACAAACAAAGCACAATTTACCTTAATCACACTTTTTGCATCAAAACACGGAAACATAACAGTAGTAGGAGATGCAGACCAAAGTATATACGCATTCAGAGGAGCAGACATATCAAACATACTAAACTTCGAAAAAGACTTCAAACGGAACAAAAATAATAAAACTAGAGCAAAACTACAGATGTACAGGAAACATCCTAAAAGCCGCAAATGCAGTAATAAAAAACAATGAAGCAAAATACAAAAAAAATCTATGGACAGAAAACGAACAAGGAAACCTACCAGTATTCTACTCAGCAGAAAACGAATATGACGAAGGCTCATACATAGTAGAACAAATAAACAAACTAAAAAGAGAAGAATACTACAAATACTCAGACTTTGCTGTTCTTTACAGAATGAACACACAATCAAGAGCAATAGAAGACATCCTAAGACGTGAAGACATCCCATACAAAATAGTAGGAGGACTTAAATTCTACGAAAGAAAAGAAATAAAAGACATAATCTCATACTTAAGAATAATTGAAAACCCACAAGACAACATAAGCCTAAGAAGAATAATAAACGAACCAAAAAGAGGAATAGGAAAAACAAGCCTAGATAATATTGAGCAAATAGCGCTAACCAAAGAAACCTCAATGTATGAAATAATAAAAAATGCAGACCAATACGGACTAAATAGAGTATTTTTAAACTCTAGAGAATTCATAAACTCAATAGAAGAACTAAGGCAAAAAAAGGACGAACTAGACTTATCAGAACTAATAAAACAAACACTAAAAAAGACAGGATACATAAAAGCACTAGAAGACGAAAACACCCAAGAAGCAGAAAACAGGCTAGCAAACCTAGACGAATTCTTAAATGTAGCAATAGAATTCGAAGAAGAATCAGCAGAAAATACCCTATCAGACTTCCTAGAAGGAATAACACTATCAAGTGACATAGATAACCTAGAAGAGCAAGATGAATCTGTAACACTAATGACACTTCATAGTGCCAAAGGACTAGAATTTCCAGTAGTATTCCTAGTAGGAATGGAAGAAGGAATATTCCCAGGATACAAATCAATATCAGAACAAAAAGAGTTAGAAGAAGAAAGAAGATTATGCTATGTAGGAATAACAAGAGCAAAACAGCACCTATACTTAACTTGTAGCAAACAAAGAACAATGTTCGGCTCAACAAGTTGTAACCCAATCTCAAGATTCCTAAAAGAAATACCAAAAGACCTACTAGAAGGATATGAAGAAGAACCAACTGCAAGAAAACTAAAAGACAGCCTATTCGAAGACTCAAAATACAGTTGGACATATGGAAGCAAAAACAAACAATCACCAATAAAAACATACAAAATAGAAACTAAAGAACCAAGTATAGCCGCAAAAAGTAGCCAAAGCCAACAAGAAAAACAAACAAACTTCGTATTCAGAACAGCAGAAAGTTTCCTAAACTCCCTAAACTCAAAACAAGAAAAGCAAGTAGACCTATCACAATACACAGAAGGAGTAAGAGTATACCACAAAAAATTTGGTGAAGGCACAATTTCAAAAGTAGAACCAGAAGAAGACGACCTAAAAGTCGACATAAACTTTGACAAAGTAGGTCACAAAAGGCTAATGGCAAAATTTGCAAAACTAGAAGTAATACAATAATAAAATGAAAAAATAATAAAAAATACTAAAAAGAAATAATGAAAAAATAATGAAAAAATAATAAAAAAATAACAAAAAAATAACGAAACTTTTTGATAATAAAAAAACAAAAAAATGAACTTTAGAAATACTTCACAAAGTTCATTTTTTCTATTTTGCCAATTAAACATTATTCAGAATAGAAAAATACCTATTTTGGTACTGTCCACCAATGAACCATTTTTCAATCCTAGTAAAATAAAAATGCAAAATGTTCACAAATGCTGTCTCAAAAATGACAAATTATTGCATTTCAGACTTAACATTATTAATTTCAGTAACAGTAGCCTTTTGAGCAGGAACATAATACCCTTTTGCTTGAGCAATTTTAAACAATTCATACTGAAAACTCTCATCATTATTTCTAATTTGTTGAAAAGCTTGTCTCAAAGAAATATTCTCAGCCTCTGAAATTGCTGTTTGGTAAGCTGTTAAATCAGACTTAACACCTGCTAAAATATCATTAACCATAGTTTTTTCATCCATACAAACACCTCCTAATTATTCAAAAAAGATATTAATTTTTGTTTAGTATTCAAAGCATCTTGAGCTGACTTTGTAAATAACTGTTTAATTTGTGGATCAACAGCTTGAGCTGAATAAGTATTTAATTTTTGATATGCTGTTTCATGAGCTCCTATCAAATGTCTTAAATGTTGTAATTCAATTTGATTTAAATCTGCCATTTCCAATCCTCCCTTTCTCAAAAAAAACATGTAGCATCGCTACTTTTCATATATATTATTTACAAAAAATTTTTTTATATTCAAATAATTGTAAAAAACAAAAAACAAACTAAAATAATCCATTTGAAGACAGCACTTAAACAAAATAAAAGGGAAAAAAATTAGAATGTCCTAAATAATACTGTTCCAAAATAGGACAAAAATAAACAAAAAGTGTAAAATATCTTCAAAAGTGACTATCCCTAAATGAAACCAAAAACGCAAAAAGAAAAAATGAGAAAAACAAATTATAAAAGAGAAAAATAAGCCAAATCTGTCAAAAACTTACGGAAAATCAAACAAAGAAGATTTGCAAAAAAAAATATGTTACAATATTATTACATATATACAAAGGAGAGTTTGAAAATGTTAAAAAAATTATTGTTACATACCAGAAGGTCAATAAGAATAATTACTTTAATATTACTTTCTATACTCATAATTATAGGACTAGTAATACTTTTTTATAGACCAACATATAAAGTATATATCAATGGTGAGCAAGTAGGTTATACAGAAAACAAAAGCAAATTACAATCAAAAATAAATGATTACATAGAAAATGGTGATTCAGAAAATGTTGCATATGTGCAAATAGATAGTCTGCCAGAATATGAAATGTGTCTTCTAAAAAAAGGAGAAACAGCAAATGATGACGAAATATTTGAAAAAGTAAAATCACAAGGAACACCATATTACCGCTATTATGCAATACTAGAAAACCAAGAAGAAAAAATGTATGTATCAAATTTTACAGAAGCTGAAACAGTTGTAAATAGCTTAAAAGAAAAAGAAAGTAATAATATTGATAACATAACAATAGCAGAAAAATATGATACAGAATTAAAAGATTTCATCTCCACAGAAGAGGCTGTCGCAAAACTATATGTAGAAAAACCAAAACCAGTAGAAGTAAAAGTAGCATCAACCAGTTCTTCAAGTAGTGGTTATGTAAATACAGCAACAACCATTTCTGGAGGAAAAGCATCATTGGGAATATCATTAATAAGACCTGTATCAGGAGTAATCACATCAAGATTTGCAGCTTCAAGTAGAATTAGAAGTTCAGCACATACAGGTTTAGATATAGCAACTTCAACAGGTACACCAATAAAAGCTGCAGCATCTGGGACAGTATCTTTTTCCGGTACAAAAGGTTCTTATGGAAAATTAGTTGTAATAAATCACACAAATGGAGTACAAACATATTATGGTCATTGTAGCAAATTATATGTATCAGCAGGACAAAAAGTATCACAAGGTGAGACAATTGCTGCCGTAGGTTCAACAGGAAACTCAACAGGCCCACATTTACATCTAGAAATCAGAATAAATGGAGTTGCATATAACCCACAAAATTATTTATATTAAGGTAGATACAGTTAATAAAAATGCGAAATATTAATCAATTAAAATTAGAGAATATAATCTTAACAGATATATTCTCTAATTTTAATTATTTTTATTACAAAAACTATAGATTAAAAGTATTAAATCTTAGCAAAATATTTAATTCCAAGTCTAATCGCATTCTTCTTCATAATACATTTACCATATTCTTTTAACTTACCCTCAAAGCTAGAAGTATAAGAAATATGCTCTGCAAATTCTGCAATATATGCAGAAAAAGTAGAGAGTGAAGAATTATTAGTATTCATATTACTCAAAACCAAATAATAAGAATCATTAAAGATATATAGAGAAGAAGTTCCAACCAGATTTTTAAGTTCTAATTTTTTAGAATTTCCGATCAACTTACAAAAATCGCAAAAATTATCAAAATTAGAAAATTTATAAATGACAATTTCTTTATTCAAATTAATATGTTTTCTGCTTACTTTCAACTTTTTAGGTCTAGATGGTAAATTTGCACTTTCTTCACTATTAACAGCAAATTTAGTAACAGTAAAAACAAAAATATCATCAGAAGTTGAAAAAGCCTCAATTAGTAGCCTGCAACCTTCAGTATCAAAGCCAACTTCTTTCTTTGCTTTATCTAAAATATCTAAAAATAATCCTTGAGACTCAGCAGTTTTAGTCATAATGGTATGTAAATCTATAGACTTATCTTTAAAATCATCTTGTTTTAAGATAATACGAATTTTATTTTCAGTAAGTTTTTCAATCTTCATAAAAACTCTATCCTTTCTTTTTATCCAAGTATAATTTATAATTATATTTAAAATATAATTTAAGCTTTAAATAATCTACTAAATATATTATACTACTATTTTCATTATATTTAAATCTACAAAATTTGGTAACTTGTCAGAAATTCATATGTAAAAAACAAATGCAAATTTAAATAAAAAACTAATAGTAAAATATAAAACTAATTTCTAAATAAAAATATAAAACACAAAAATTTAATAGTATGAACACTATAACACAAAAAAACAAAAAAATAAAGTAAAATATAATAAATTACTTGAAAAAATTACTATTTTTTTATATAATACCCATATGATTTAAAATTACGAATCCGTAAGAAAAAATGGAAAAATAAAGAAGCAAAAATGGAGGTAAAAAAATGGCCACAAAGGACAAAAATATATGGATATTAATAGTATTTATACTAGCAGGATTAGTAATAGGGGGATTGCTTGGAAAACTTGCATCAAACGTGCCATGGCTATGGTGGTTATACTATGAGCAAGAATTCGGACTATCAAGCCCAATAAACCTAGACCTAAGTGTACTAAATATCACATTTGGTTTAATGTTTAGAATAAATGTTTCAAGCATAATAGGAATGATACTTGCAATTTTTATATACAAAAAAATATAAAAAGAGCAAATAAATAGAGACAAATTAAATAAAGAAAGGGTGTTTAATTTGTCAATAAAAATAAAAGACATGCCACAAGCAGAAAGACCATATGAAAAACTAGAACTATATGGAGAAAAAGCCTTATCAAATGCAGAGCTCTTAGCAATAATAATAAAAACAGGAACAAAAGAAGAAACATCAGTGCAAATAGCACAAAGAATATTAAATTTAAACCAAAATACACAAAACGATACCTTAAACTTCTTAAGAGACCTAAGCCTGCAAGATCTCATGGAAATAAAAGGAATAGGCAAAGTAAAAGCAATACAACTAAAAGCCATGTGTGAGCTATCACTTAGAATGAACAAACCATCAAACTACAAAACCATAAAAATAAAAAGTCCACAAGACATAGTAAAAATATGTCAAGAAGAACTTCAAAACGAAAAAAGAGAAATAGGAAGAGTATATTACCTAAACATAAAAAATATAATAATAAAACAAGAAGACATAGCAATAGGTGGGACAGGCCATGTAAATGTAAGTATAAAAGAAATTGTAGCAAGAGGAGCTTCGCTTAGAGCCTCAAAAATTATATTTGTACATAATCACCCATCAGGAGACTCAACGCCAAGCAAGCAAGACATTTCATTTACAGACGAACTATTCAATGCTGCAAAGTTACTAAAAATAGACCTAATAGACCACATAATAATAGGAAATATGCAATACACAAGTGTATACTCATACATAGAAAAAATGGTACAAGACGTTAGAGCCAAAACAAACAAAAATTAAAATAAATCGAAAGCAAATAAGAATTAAAATAAATAAAAATGAAAACAAATAAGAATTAAAATAGACAAACATTAAAATAAAAAAATGAAAACAACCCAAAATTAAAATAAACAAAACAAGCAAAGCAAACAAAACTAAACTAAACAAAAACTAAACTGTATAAAAAATAATACCATAAAATACAAACAAAAAACTCATAAATTTCAAAAAATTGGTAAAAAATAAAAAGGATGTAAAATCAGAAAGGAAAAAATAATTATGAAATTATTCTCATTTGGATCAAAAGATATAGGCATAGACCTAGGAACAGCAAACATATTAGTAACACTAAAAGGAAAAGGAATAGTGTTAAAAGAGCCATCAGTAGTTGCAATAGGCAGAAAAACAGGAAACATCATGGCAACAGGAAATGATGCAAAAGAAATGCTTCGGAAGGACCCCAGAACAAATAAAAGCAGTAAGACCACTAAAAGACGGAGTAATTGCAGACTTCACAGCAACACAATTAATGCTAAAAAACATAATAGGAAAAGTAGGAAAAAGATATAATATAGGAAAACCAAGAGTAGTAGTAGGAGTACCATCAGGAATCACAGAAGTAGAAGAAAGAGCAGTAGAAGAATCAGTAATGCAAGCAGGAGCAAAAGAAGTCTACCTAATAGAAGAACCAATGGCAGCAGCAATAGGAGCATCATTAGACGTAGCAGAACCTAGTGGAAGCATAATAGTAGACATAGGAGGAGGAACAACAGAAGTTGCAGTAATATCACTAGGAGGAATAGTAGTAAGTCACTCTCTTAGAATCGCAGGAGACGAGCTAGATGAAGACATAGTAAACTATGTAAAAAGAGAAATGAACCTAGCAATAGGCGAAACAACAGCAGAACAAATAAAAATACAAATAGGATGTGCAATGCCACTTATGACAGAAATGGAAATGGAAGTAAGAGGAAGAGACCTAACAGACGGCTTACCAAGAAACGAAAAAATAACATCAGTACAAGTCGAAAGTGCAATGAAAGAATCAATCTCAAAAATAGTAGAAATAGTAAAAGCAACACTAGAAAAAACACCACCAGAACTTGCATCAGACATAATGGAAAAAGGAATAGTCTTAGCCGGAGGAGGAGCTTTAATTCGAAACCTAGACAAACTAATAAGTCTAGAGACAAGTATGCCAGTATATGTAGCAGAAGAGCCACTAGACTGTGTAGTAAGAGGAACAGGAAAAACTCTAGAAGACCTAGAAAGGCTAAAAACAGTGCTATTAAATGCAAGAAAAAGAAGATAAAAAAAGGAGGACAAAAAATGCATCAAAAAAGAAAAACAGGAATACTAGGAATAATAATCACAATAATAATATTAATTCTTATAGTAGTATTTACTAATGGTGAAAACAATGCATCATTTTTCGAAAATGTTGCAACAAAATTAGTAATGCCTGTACAAAATGGACTAACATACCTAAAAAACAAAATAAGTGGAAATGATGCATTTTTTACCGATGTAAATAACCTAAAAGCAGAAAACGAACAATTAAAAGAAGAAAACAGCAAACTAGAGCAATCACTAAGAGAACTTGAAAACATAAAATCAGAAAACGAAACACTAAAAGAATACATGAACTTAACAGAAAAATATGGAGAATACAAAACAATCCCAGCATACATCATAAACAAAGACCTAAGCAACTACTCAAAAACAATAGTAATAAATGTAGGAACAGATGATGGTGTACAAGAAAACATGACAGTAATAGCAGACGAAGGACTAGTAGGTTATGTTGTATCAGTAACAAACAACACTGCAAAAGTACAAACAATAATAGACACAGCAACATCAGTAAGTGCTCTAATGAGTTCAACAGACGAAAGTATAGTATGTAAAGGAACACTAGACAGTATGACAGAACTAAAAGCCATGTACATACCGCCAGAATACAACATAATCCAAGGAGACAGCATAGAAACATCAGGACTAGGAGGAATATATCCAAAAGGAATTCATATAGGAACAGTAAAAAAGGTAGAATCAACAAAAAATGTAACAGACAGATATGCAATAATCGAAACAGCAGTAAACTTTGAAAAACTAAGCACAGTTCTAGTAATACAAAACTAGAAAATAAAATAATAAAAATACAAAATATAAATAAATCAAAATAAAATAATAAAATAAAATATCAAATAACTAAAAAATAAAAGAGGTGAACTAGCTTGAAAAAATTTCTAATTAATATATATCTTATCATAATCGCATTTGTAATATACTTTCTACAATCAAATTTCTTCAACTGGTTCACAATAGCAGGAGTAATGCCAAACCTATTTGTCATCTTCGTATTATTCATAGGTTTATTTGGAAGTAAAATAATGGGAACAATATATGGAATGATAATAGGGCTAATATTAGATGTACTCTTTGCAAACAACATAGGAATCAGCTTTATAACCCTAGGGCTAGTTGGTTTTGCCTCAACAATCTTTGACAAAAACTTCTCAAAAGACAGTAGATTCACAATAATGCTAATGGTAGCAGGGCTAACAATATTTTATGAAGTAATTTTTTATTTTGCAAACTATTTTGTATCATCATCAAGTATAGAAATAATATCATTTATAAAAATTCTATTAATAGAAGTAATATATAATGTAATACTTACAATAATCATATATCCACTAATGCAAAAATTTGGATATTACATAGAAAATGAATTTAAGGGGAATAAAATTTTAACAAGATATTTTTAAAAAAAGAAGGTGAAGATTTGCCAAAAGATTCAGGAAAAAACAAAACAAAATTCAGATATAATTTAATGACAATCTTAACATACATAGTAGGAATAATACTAATAATTCAATTATTCAACCTGCAAATTGTCCATGGAGCAGAATATAGAGAACAATCAAATACAAGACTAACAAGAGAAACAGTTTTAGAAGCAGCAAGAGGCTCAATCCTAGACAGAACAGGAAATGTTTTAGCAAGTTCAGACATGAGATTTGCACTTGAACTATATAAAACCAAAATTGATGATGAAGCACTAAATTCCTCAATATTAAATATTGTACAAGTACTAGAAAAATATGGAGTAGACTATGAAGATGACTTTCCAATATCAATAAACCCATTTGCATTTACCATAGAAGGTGAAACACTAGCAAACTGGAAAGAAGACAATGAATTTGATGAGCAGATAACACCAGAAGAAGCATTCTACAAATTCAAAGACAGATACGAAATAAGCAATGAAGATATTTCAGAAATTCGAAAAATAATAGCAATAAGATATGAAATAACAACAGAAGGATATAGTAGTACAAAAGCACTAAAAATTGCCGAAAACATTCCAAGAGAAGCGTTAGCAGAATTTAGTGAAAGCAGTGATAAATTTCCAGGAATAAACATCGTCGTGGAACCAGTAAGAGAATATAACCAAGGCATACTAGCATCACATGTAATAGGATATGCCTCAAAAATAGATGCAGACGAATATGAAGAAAGAAAAGACACATATTCACAAAATGACATCATAGGAAAAACAGGAATAGAAAGTGTATTTGAAGAATATCTAAAAGGAAAAAACGGAACAAAACAAATAGACATGGCAGTAGATGGTACAATAACAGCAGAATACACCACAGAAGAAGCAATAGAAGGCTCAGATGTGGTACTAACAATAGACGCAAGACTCCAAAAAGTTGCAGAAGATGCAATATCAGCAAACTTAGAAAAAATCAGAAATGGTGGATTTGGAACAAAATCAGATGCAACAGCAGCAAGCTGTGTAGTAATGGATGTAAAAACAGGAGAAATCCTAGCAATGGCAAACTACCCAACATACAATCCACAAGACTTTGTAGGAGGAATATCAACAGAAAACTGGAACAAATATATAAATGACCCAGCAAAACCATTAGTAAACAAAGCAATACAAAACTCATACTCACCAGGATCAATATTTAAAATGGTAACAGCAATAGCAGGACTAGAAGCAGGAGCAATAAACACAAGAACAACAATAAATGACACAGGAGTATACAGAAAATACCCAGACTATCAACCAAAATGTTGGTATTACACAGACTATGGAAGAGGCCATGGATTGCTTAATGTATCACAAGCAATACAAAAATCTTGCAACTATTTCTTCTATGAAGTATCAGACAGAATAGGAATAGACACATTAGACAAATATGCAACATACTTTGGACTTGGAACAAAAACAGGAGTAGAACTTTTAGGAGAAACAGAAGGGGTACTTGCAAGTAGAGAATCAAAAGCAGAACTTCACCCAGAGGATACAAACTGGAACCCAGGAAACACACTAAGTGCAGGAATAGGTCAAATGGACAATGAATTCTCACCTCTTCAAATGGCAAAATATATAAGTATGCTAGCAAATGGAGGAAAACAAATAGATGTAAGCATAGTAAAAACAATAAGAAATGCAGACGGAACAGAAGCCTCAAAAGCAGAAATCAATGAATTTGTAAACAAAAAACTTGGAATAGAAGAAGTAGCTCAAGAAGACCTAAATATAAGTCAAGAAAACCTAAATGCAGTACTAGAAGGAATGAGGTCAGTTGCAGAAGAAGGAGGAACTGCAAATGCAATATTCAGAAACTTCGAAATTCCAGTAGGAGGAAAAACAGGTTCAGCAGAAGCACCTAATAATAAAGTAAATGCATGGTTTGCAGGTTTTGCACCATTTGATGACCCAGAAATTGCAGTAGTAGTAATGGTAGAAAATGGATTGCATGGATACTATGCAGCAGAAGCAGTAAAAGAAATAATGAGTGAATACTTTGGAATGAACACACAAAATGTAACAGAAAACTTAACTGCAAGTGCATATACAGAAAGTATAAATTAGGAAGGATGTAAAAATGAAAAATTGCGTAAGTATAAATTTGAAAAAAAATGAAATTATAATAAAAATATTTGAAAATGCAGAACAAATAGACATAGAAAAAGACCTAAAAAGAAAGCTCCCAGAACTAAAAAGACTATATCAAGATGAAAAAACACCAATAAGAGTAGTTGGAAAAGTAATGAAAAACAAAGAAATAGACAGAATCCAAGAAATCATAAAAGAAAAACTAGATGTTGAAATAGAATTCGACATGCCAAAAACCTTAGGCTTATCAAGCATCAAAAGAACCTATCAAAAAGAAATAGCAGTATCAGAAACAACCTTCCACAGAGGCTCATTAAGATCTGGCCAAAAACTAGAAACAGAAGGAAGCTTAGTAATTCTAGGAGATGTAAATAGAGGAGCAGAAGTAGTAGCATCAGACAACATAGTAGTCCTTGGGACTCTAAGAGGCCTAGCGCATGCCGGAGCAAAAGGCAATAAGCAAGCAATAATCGCAGCAGGAACCCTAGACGCTGTACAAGTAAGAATTTCAAATATCGTAAAAGAAATAGATAGAGATGAAGAATATGTACATAGGCAAGCATATGTGTATGTAGTAGATGATAAAATAGAAATAGAATAGAAGTGTAAAAATGCCAAAAGGGATTGCCCAAATGGGGTTGCCAAAAGGGATGAAGTAAAATTGCAATTTTTGAAAAATTTTTCAAAAATTGCAATTTTGTTTTATCCCTTTTAACACCTTTTGGTAATTCTTTTTGACAAATTTAGGCATTTTTTTGTTAAAGGAAAAGTTTAGAGTTAAGCTTATATTTTGTTTAATGATAAATTTTTGAAATTGTAAAAGATTGTTGATTATAGTAATAAATACTAGGATATTTGTTAATAATATTAAAAAGAATTGTTAATTAAGTTAAAAAATTAATGATATTTAAAAATCTATTAAACTTATAGCATTTTAGGTAAAAAAAGTCAATATATATTGAATGAATATTATGATTTTTATGTCAAAAAAATATTAATACTTCCATATAAAAAAGGTTCATATATAAGTGATTTCAAGAATTAATGATTTTAATTAATTTTTTAACTTAATTATAAAATAGAAGAAAAATTAAACCAAACAAATATTACTAAAAATGATAAAAAACAATAGACAAAAAGTAAAAATTATGATAATTTGTTAATGATATTAATAGAAAATTGAACGTTAGGAGGAAAAATAAAAAAATGAAAATTGAAAGAAAAACAAAAGAAAAAATCAAAACAAAAAAACGGAATCACATTGATTGCATTAATAATTACAATTTTGTTCTCTTATGACGAAAAATTAAAATGTAGTAATAGCAAAGGTTTCCTCCTACAAACAATTTAGTAAATTATAAAATTTTCACATATTTAGAAAATGAATTTGTAAAAAAATACAACTTCATTTTTTTTGATTTTATAATAACAATTAAAATTTAAAAATTGAGAGGAGATTTAAAAATCATGGAGAACAAAGAATTAAAAGAAAGATTTATTGATGAAAAAACAGGAATAGAATATAGATTGGTTGGAGATTATTATATACCTAATATAACAATACCAAAAGCTAGAAGAACA
>CALXCJ010000023.1 GCA_944386775.1 uncultured Clostridia bacterium | reverse complement strand
ATGCGTTTAAAGGATTAGAAAAAAAAATAAAAAAATTGCCTACATTTACTTGACACATACGTGGAAACTTTTTTTATTCAAAAATACTTGCTAAAATCTTCTTTTAGTGATATAGTAACAAAGAAAAATAAACTTAGGAGGAATGAAATTCAAAATGGGAATAATGAGAAAAATATTTAAAACATACAGCGAAAAAGAAGTAAAAAGGGTTATGCCAATTGTAGAAAAAATAAACAGTTTGGAAAAAGACTTCGAAAAACTATCAGATCATGAATTAAGACAAAAAACAGATTACTTTAAAAAACAATTACAAGAAGGAAAAACACTAGATGACATACTTCCAGAAGCATTTGCAACAGTTCGAGAAGCATCAAAAAGAGCACTTGGAATGAGGCACTTTGATGTGCAATTAATAGGAGGTATAATCTTACACCAAGGTAGAATTGCCGAAATGAAAACAGGTGAAGGAAAAACATTAGTTGCAACATTGCCAGTATATTTAAATGCACTAGAAGGAAAAGGAGTTCATGTAGTAACAGTAAATGACTATCTAGCAAAAAGAGATAGTGAATGGATGGGAAAACTATATAAATTCTTAGGACTATCAGTAGGTCTAGTAATAGCTGGTATGGACCCAAGCCAAAAACAAAAAGCATATGCGGCAGATATTACATATGGTACAAACAATGAATTTGGATTTGACTATTTAAGAGACAATATGGTTATATATAAAAATCAATTAGTACAAAGAGGTTTACATTATGCGATAGTAGATGAAATAGACAGTATTTTAATCGATGAAGCCCGTACGCCACTTATAATATCAGGTAGAGCAAATGAATCATCAGACCTTTATAAAAAGGCAAATGACTTTGTAAGGAGACTAGAGCCAAAAGTAATAGTAGAAGAAGATGTAAAAAACTTTGAACAAGCAGAAGACAATGAAAAATATGACTACATAGTAGACCTAAAAGCAAAATCTGCATCACTTACACAAAAAGGAATCAAAAAAGCAGAAGAATTCTTCCATCTAGATAATTTTAATGATCTAGAAAACTCAACACTAGTACATCACGTAAACCAAGCATTACGTGCACATGGTGTAATGAAAAAAGACACAGATTACATAGTAAAAGATGGAGAAGTTTTAATAGTAGACGAATTTACAGGACGTATCATGTATGGAAGAAGATACAACAATGGTTTGCATCAAGCAATAGAAGCAAAAGAACATGTAAAAATTGCAGATGAATCAAAAACACTTGCAACAATTACATTCCAAAACTTCTTTAGAATGTATGACAAACTAGCAGGAATGACAGGTACAGCAATGACAGAAGAAGCAGAATTTGAAGAAATATATAACTTAGATGTTGTAGCAATTCCAACAAATAAACCAATGATACGTAAAGACGAAAATGATGTAATATACAAAAATGAAGCAGCAAAATATAGAGCTGTTGTAGAAAGTATAAAGGAAAGCCATAAAAAAGGTCAACCAGTACTAATTGGTACAGTTTCAATCGAAAAATCAGAAAAATTAAGTAAACTATTACAAAAAGAAAGAATTCCTCACGAAGTATTAAACGCAAAATCACACGAAAAAGAAGCTATGATAATTGCGCAAGCTGGAAAATATGGTGCAGTAACAATTGCAACAAACATGGCAGGACGTGGTACTGATATTATGCTTGGTGGAAACAGTGAATACTTAGCAAAAGAAGAAATGAAAAGAAAAAAAGTACCAGAAAATTTAATAGAAGAGTCAAACACATATTATGAAACAGATGACCAAGACATATTAAGAGCAAGAGAACAATTTAACGAACTTGTAAAAAAATATGATGAAGATATTAAAGAAGAAAAGAAAAAAGTAATTGAAGCTGGAGGTCTAAAAATAATAGGAACAGAAAGACATGAATCACGAAGAATAGACAATCAGCTAAGAGGACGTAGTGG
Source organism: uncultured Clostridia bacterium (assembly GCA_944386775.1). GTDB lineage: Bacteria > Bacillota > Clostridia > TANB77 > CAG-508 > CAG-269. Next base: position 21,122 of record CALXCJ010000023.1, on the reverse strand, counting down.
ACGTCAAGGAGATGTCGGAGAATCTAGATTTTATATAGGTTTAGACGATGACTTAATGAAAATATTCGGCGGAGACACAATAACAAAAGTTTATAACACAATAGGTGCAGATGAAAACATGCCAATAGCATCAAAAATGATTTCAAAAGCAGTTGAAAACGCTCAAAAGAAAGTTGAAGGTAGAAACTTTAGCATACGTAAAAATGTTTTAAAATATGATGATGTAATGAATGTGCAAAGAGAAATAATCTATAAACAAAGAAGACAAGTTCTAGATGGTGACAATATGAGTGAAAATATTCAAAATATGATAGACTCAGTTGCAGAAGAAACAGTTAATATGTTTATAGAAGGAGAAGGCCAAAATACACTAAATATAGAATCATTAAACACTGAAATACTAAATACATTTGGAATAGATATGTCACAATTTTTAAAAGAACATAAAGATGATGTAAATGCAGTAACAGAAGAACTAGAAAAACAAGCACACGAAAAATACACTGATAAAGAACAAGAAATTGGTGAAGACCAAATGAGAGAGCTAGAAAGAGTTGTACTTTTAAAAGTTGTTGATGAAAAATGGATGAACCATATTGATAGTATGGACGAACTAAAAAACGGAATTGGACTTCGTGCATATGGACAACAAGATCCTGTTGTAAAATATAGGATGGAAGGAATGGATATGTTCGAAGAAATGACAGCAAATATTAAATTAGATGTTGTAAAAATCTTAATGAATATAAGAAAACAAGGAGAAGTAAGACGTCAGGAAACAGCAAAAATCACAGGTGCAGCATTAGAGGCAATTAATAGTGTTGATGGTGGTAAAAAGATAACTGTTAATGAAAATAGAACAGTTGTAAATGAAGGACCTAAAATTGGTAGAAATGATCCTTGCCCTTGTGGTTCTGGAAAGAAATATAAGAATTGCCATGGAAAGAACGTATAAATAAGGAAAAATTAAAATTAGAAAAAGGTAGCAAATTTATTATTTGTTACCAAATAGATAAAAGTATGTACAAAAAACATTGAAAATATAGGATGTCAGCAAAAATAAATTTGTTGACATCCTTTTAATAAATATAAACTTTTTTAAACTTAAGGATGGCTGATATATGGAATAAAATAATTTAATTAAATTTATTTTGAGTTTGAAAGATAATGGGAATTAATAAAAAAATATCAAAAGAGGAAATTTTAATACAAAACCAATGCATAAGTTCAAAAAAATATATTTTATAATTGATTTTTATGAACTTATGTATTATAATATATAAAAAAGAAAAAGTAGGTGTTTTTATGGAAAGAGAAATTATAAAAGACTTAATAAAATGGAAAGAATCAAAAAACAGAAAACCACTAATAGTTCATGGAGCAAGACAAGTTGGAAAAACATATATTATAAAACAATTCGGAAAAAAATATTATGATAATTTAATATACGTAAATTTTGAAACAAATAAAGAATTTAGTTCGCAAATCGAAGATGATATTAATGCCAAATATTTAATAAATAAATTAGAACTTTTTTTCGGTGAAAAAATAATTCCCGAAAAAACATTAATATTTTTTGATGAAGTACAAGCAAATGAAAGAGCACTAACATCATTAAAATATTTTTGTGAAGATGCTAGAGAATACCATATTATTGCAGCAGGATCGTTATTAGGAATAGCAATAAACAGGGAAAATTACTCTTTTCCTGTTGGAAAAGTTCAAATGATGAATATGTATCCATTATCTTTTAAAGAATTTCTAATCTCAGTTGGTAGAGAATATTTAATTAATGAAATACAAAATCATTTTGAAACTAATCAAAGAATCGATAAAGATATTCATGAGTTATGCTTAAAATTATATAGGACATATCTTATTGTAGGAGGTATGCCAGAAGTTGTTCAAACATATTTAGAAGAACAAAAAACAATTTCTGCAATAGATATTCAAACTGAAATACTAGAATCATATGAAAGAGATATGACAAAATATGCAAATAGTAGCTTGTCTAATAGAATAATATCTGCATTTAATTCAATTCCAGTGCAACTTGCTAAAGATAATAAAAAATTTCAATATAAAGTTATTGCAAGAGGTGGAACTTCAAGCATATTTGGTGAAGCTATATTATGGCTTAAAAATAGTGGAATAGTAAATCAGATATATAAAGTTAACCCTGTATTACCATTAGAGATGCATAAAGATTTAGCATCATTTAAATTATATATGAGCGATGTAGGTTTATTTGTAAATAAAGCAGGCTATCCTCTATATCAACTAGATGTAAATACTACACCTACTATGATATCTATGGGACCTTTAACAGAACATTATGTTGCAAATGAATTAAGAAAAAATTCTTATATACCTTATTACTGGGAGTCAAAGGGAAAAGCAGAACTAGATTTTGTTATTCAAAAAGAAATGGATATTATACCAATTGAAGTAAAAACTAGCACGCACACTAAATCTAGAAGTTTAGATGTTTATATGAAAACATATAGACCTAAATATGCAATAAGAATATCCGAGAAAAATTTTGGATTTGAAAATAATATAAAATCAGTGCCATTGTATGCTGTATTTTGTATATAAAATTCATAAAAAAATTTTAGAAAAAACTGGAAATTTACATAAAAATATGATATACTATTCTAGAATTCAAATAAAAGGAACAAAAAATATGGATGATAAAAATATAAATATACAAATAACAGAAGCCCTAACAAAATATATCCTACAAAAAAACACCAAAACAATAAACTTAAACGAAATATACAAAACACTAAAATTACCATACTCACCACAAAGTGATAAACAAATAAGTAAAGCTTTAAAAGAAATACAAGAAAAAGGATATATAGAGCCGCTAAAAACAACTAAGAAAAACTATCAAGGACTTTTTGAAAAGTACAAAATAATAAAAATAAAAGAAGACAATGAAAAACAAATTAAAGAAGAAATATTAAAATTAGACAAAAAAATAAAAATAGACTACTTACTAAAACACCCAGAAGAATATTTGAAAAACAAAGATATAATTATACCAATAAACAATTTTTTAAAAACCAAAAAAGAAAATATAAAAGAAATAGGAAACATAGAAGAAATAACAGCAAATGAAAGATCATATTTATTATATAAAAATGAAAAAACTTTAAAAGAAAAAGAAGAAATACTAAAAAAATTAGGACTTACCTACAAAGATTTATACTGCTATGAAACATATGAGCCATTTTTCTATTACATTAATCAAAATTTTCAAAATTCAGAACCCAAAAATAAAACAATAATAGTAATAGAAAATAAAGATACGTTTTGGACAATAGTAAATGCAATCAAAAAATTGCAAATCAAAACAATATATATGGTAATTTATGGTGAAGGAAACAAGATATTAAAAAGTTTTTCATTTATAGAGGAATTTAAAATTAATTCAAAAGATAATATCTATTATTTTGGAGATATTGATTTCGAAGGAATAAATATCTATACATCATTAAAAGAAAAATTTAAAAGTTATAATATTTCAGCATATAAAAAAGGATATGAAACAATCCTAGATATCGAAAAATCTCCTCAAAAAGTTCGAAAAAATCAGCATATAAATCAAGATAAAATAGAAAAATTTATAAACGAATTTAAGGAAAACTACAAAAACAAACTAATTGAAATATTTAAAAATAGAAAATATATACCACAAGAAGTATTTAATTATGCAGTTGCTTTAAAAAGTATTGATAAACATTAGATAAAATTAAATAATATAAAATTAAATAGCATTAATAAAGAAATCAAAAAAATTAAAACAATTATAATAATTATAAATAAAATATTAAATAAGATTTACAATAAAAAATAAAATAATAATAATAAGTATCAAAGAAGAAACTAAATAAGCATTAAATATATAATCAAATAAATATTAAATACATACTAAATAAATTCAAAATGAGGTGTAATATTGGAAGAAGTAAAAATTGAAAATAAAGAGGTTTTTACAGAAGAAGAAATAAAAAAGCAAATGTATAATGAAATTATAAAAGATGTTGTTAATGAAATAAATGATAGAGAAGAAAATATAAAAACATATTATCCTTATTTTATAATAACAAAAAAATTAAAAGCAGAATCTGAAAACTTCGGTTTTGATTTAACAGGAGTTTTTATTGGTCTGCTTTCTTTTTTACTTTATATTGGAAAACTAAATGGAAAAAAGATAGAATATAAAGATATATCTGATTACATAAATTATTTTATAGAAACAGTTTATAGCAAAAATTTAGAAGAAGATACTTTAAAAAAAGTAGTAAACTTAATATTAGATACAGCACAAAATAATGGTAACAATTTTTTGTTTAAATATTACAGTTTAAAAGAAAAAGAAACAAAAGAGAGATATATTAAGTATATAGAGATAAGACTAGGAGAAAATAATAAATTAAATTACTATATAACAGCTCAAGGAATAGACTTTTACTTAAAAACAAAAGAATTTCCAGATTCACTTCAAGTTACTATGAACTTAATTCTCTTTAGAAAACAAATAGAAAAAGGTTCATTTAATTATGCATATGATACTGTAAAAAGATTAAATATTGAAGTAAAAAGAAAAATAGAACAAAAAGACTTAATATTAGAAGGACTTTTATATGGAGGAAAAGAAGGAATTAGAGCATATTCTATGTATCACAATGGAGTTGAAGAGCAACTAAAAGAAGAAAGCGAGCTTTTTTTAGAAGTTTCAAATATTGTAAAAAATATATATACAGATTATCTTGCAAAAGAAGGAACAAAAAATTTAACTGAAAAAGAAAATAAAACTTTAGCAATAATAAGAAATATTGAAAAAGAATTAAATAAAGCAGTAGATTCACACACAAAGCTCTTACAAGGAGCAATAGATATGCCAAAAAAACATGATGAAATAATAGGAATGAGAGCCAAAAGTGCATTTTCTGAAAAATTTAAATTTGAACAAGAATTTGAAAAAGTAATTAGCAAAACTGATAATCCAGAAAAACTATTGTATTTTATATTACCATTCTTGCAACCTAAAAAAATAAAAACATTTAACCCAATGAAAGCACTAGAAAGCCAAAAACTTACAAAGCGAGTAGCAGATGAAATAATAAAAGAAAAAATAGAAATACAAGAAGTAGAAACAATTGATCAAATAACTGCCAAAAGAGTAACTTCCAATTTTAAATTTTATTTTCAAAACTTACTTATTTTGCTAAGATCAAAAAAAGAAACAACATTAAAAAAATTTGCAGACTTTATTACTGGAAATTATGGCGAAAAGAGCTTATATAATGGTGATTTTATAGCATTTGTTATTTATTTAAATAGAAAAAAATACTTAAAAGAAAATGAAGATGAAATTTTTGAAGGATTTCATTTTCAAGAAATAACAATTATTCCTCAAAAAGAAGATATAGATTTAGGAAATGGATTGAAAGTAACGGATTTATTATTTAAGAAGAGGTAAGAAAAAATATTAAGAAATGATAAAAAATAAGGAGAGATAAAAAGAATAAGAGGAGATAAAAAAAGGATAAGTAGTGATAAAAAAATGCTAAAAATGAATAATAAAGAATAAGAAAGGATAAATTTATGGAAATAGATGAAAATTTAGATATTGCACTAGAGATAATAAACACTCTAATTCAAAACAAAGAAATATCAAAAGAAAAAAATCCATCATTATATCAAAAATATATAGCATCATCAGAAATTGGAAACCTAACAGATAAAATTGCAGAAAAGATGGGTTTTAATATATATAGAATGGATAATACTTTAAATTTATGCGTAATGTTAGATAATAAAATATTTGGGTATACAAATGAAGAGTTAAAAAAGAAAATAAAAATATTAAATAAGAATGAAGATATTTATTTAATGTATTTTATAATTTTAACAATATTAACTTCATTTTATAGAGAATCAGGTTTAAATTCACCAAGAAGTTATTTAAGTTTAAGTGATTTATTAGAAACAATTGAAATAAAGTTCCAAAGTTTAGTAAAAGAAGATATTGAAAAAACAAGTAAAGAAAATGAATATAATTTTATGGATATAAAAAATGTATGGGAAAGGTTGCAAGATGCAAGAGAAGATATATCTCTTGGCGGAAAAAATGACAAAATTTCTTTTGTAAAACTTGTTCTTAATTTCTTAGAAGAAGAAAAATTAATAAATTTTAATGAGGAAAGACAAATAATTTCTCTTACAACAAGATTTAAAGCAATAGTATATTTTTATTTTGAAAATAGTAAAGATAATAAAAATAAATTATTAAAATATGTGTATAATCTAGGAGGTGATGAAGATGCCATATATCAATAGAATTAGGTTAGTAGATGTAAAGTATAATGATGCAAAAAGTATGTATGATGATTTTATGATGAATTTAAATGGAAAATCAACAACATATGATTTAATAAATTCAGGTGGTAAGTCTGTACTTTTATTAATGCTTTTGCAAACAGTACTTCCAAATACATATTTAAAAAGTGATAGACCATTAAAAAACATATTTTTAGGTGGAAACCCAAGAAGAACATCACATTGCTTAGTAGAATGGATTTTAGATGATGGCTATCAATATAAATATATGCTAACTGGTTTTTGTGCGAGAAAAAAGCAAACTGGTTCAGAAGATGAATTAAACCCAGAAGATAAATTAGAAATAGATTATTACAATTACTGCTATTTCTATAATGAAAGTAATAAATATGATATTAAATATCTACCACTTGTAGAAAAAGAAAATAATGAAAAAACATATATGTCATATGATAAATTAAGAGGGCTTTTAGCAAATATGAAAAAAGAAGAGCTACCAGTAAAAGTTTTTGATAGCAAAAAAGAATATATGAAATATATTAGCTATTATGGACTAATTCCGGCTGAATGGAAACTAATAAATGAAATAAATACTTCTGAAAATAATATTGGAAACTATTTTAAAGCAAACAAAACGTCAAGAAAATTAATTGAGAATTTCCTAATTAAGATTATAGATGATGTAAATATGCAAAATAGTGAAGAAGATGCAAAAGAAAATATGTTAGCAGATACATTACTAGAATTAAAAGATAATTTGTCTGAATTTAGGAAAAAAAGTGATAACAAAAATGAATTTGTACAAGTAAAAGAAATGTACAATAATTTAAATGACAAAAACAATTTATTAAAAGAAGAATACAATAAAGTTGACAAAATTGAAAAAAAGGCTTATGAAGCACTTATATTTAATAAATCAAAAGGAGATGGGTTAAAAAATAAAATACAAAATGAAGAAAGCAAGATAGAAAATTTAAAAAATGAGAATATATTAATAGAAAAAACAATTGGTAAATTAGAAATAGACAAATTGTATTTAAAAAAAGATATGTTAGATGAAGAAATTACAAATTTAGAAACTGAAAAAAACAAAGCAGATGAAAAATTCAATAAAGAAAAAAGAACCTTAGAGCTTGCTAAATCTCAAAATGAGTATGTACAATATTCTGAAAATAAAGAAAAAGCAGAACAAATAAAATTGCAAATAGAAAATCTTAACCTAAATGATAATGAAGTAAAACAAAAATACGAAATATATGGTTATAATTATAAATTAAAGCTAAAAGAAAAGATTGAATTAATAAATAAAGAATATAAAGAAAAACAATCTGAAAAGGAACAAAAAGAAGGAGCAAAAAAAATTGCCAAAGAACAAGAACACAAAGCAAGAGATATTTTAAGTGATTTTAGAAGCAAGCTTGAAAATTTAAAACATGAAATATCAAATAAACAAGATAGTATAAATATTATACATAATGAAATTACAAAAGAAGGAGACTTAAAACTATTATTAAATGTTGAAGATAGTATAAAAGCAGTACAAGAAGAGTTAGATAAAATAAAAGAAGAAATAGAGCAAAATAAGCAGAATATAATTAAACTTAATAAAGAAAATTTTGATAAAGAAATGGAACTTACAAAAGTAAAATCAAGTGTAGAAGTTTGGAGGGAAAAATTAAAATCAGCAAAAGAAAACATTCAAAAGTATGAAGAAAAGAAAAATAGTTTAGACAAATTAGTAAAAACATTTCAAGTAGAAAATATGCAAAAACTAGAAGAAAAATTAAAAGAAGAATTACAGTCTGAAGAAAAAAATAAAAGTATAAAACAAATAGAAAAACAAATGAAAGCAAAAAAATTAGAATTAATTAAAAAGTATAATATGATTATTCCAAATGAAGATATTTTTGCTTTAAAGCAAAAGTTAGAAGATAAGTGTAATTATATTGTAACAGGTATAGAAGAATTAAAAAAGGTAGAAGAACAGAAAAGAAAAGAATTTCTTGATAAAAATCCTTTATTAATATATTCTATATTTATTGATGATGAAACTTTTAGAAAAATAAAAAACAAAGGGTTAGATATAGATTTAGAAAACTTAGTTCCAATTATAAGTGTTGAAATGCTAAGAAAAGGTGCAACATATGAAGAAAATGATATTATTTTTCCAATACAAAGAAGTCTTTATCAAAATATGGAAGAGGGAAAAGTAAATCAATATAAAGAGACTTTAGAAAAAGAAATTACTTTATTAGAAGAAAAAATTCAAAAGCATAATATAAGGGAAGAAAGTTTAAGAAGATATTTAGTGGAGATAAATAATTTTAATAGTCTTTATACAGAGGATTTTGTAGAATCTATATATAACGAAAATAAACTTATTGAATCTTCTTTAAATGATATTGATTATAAAATAAAAGAGTATATTAAATTAATACAAGATATTAAAGAAAATATTGAACAATTAGAAAAAGCCAAAGAAAATGATAAGGATAAATATGAATTAATATTTAAAAAATTAAAGAATCTAGAAGAGCTAGATAGTCTGCAAAAGGAAATTAATCATTTGAATGTAAAAAGGGGAGATATTGAAAATGATTATAATGCTCAAAAGGAAATTTTAAGTGAAAAAGAAGAAGCGGAAAAAGCAATAGAAGATGCTATATCTGAACTACAAAACCAAATAATTGAACTTGGAATAGCAAAAGAAAATTATGAAAATATTTATAACAAGTTACCTGAATTTAAACAAATGAATATTATTAACGAAGATTTTAATAATTTAAAAAATCATTTTGAAGCATATAATATACAAATTAAAAATTCAAATCAAGAACTAGCTTCATTACAAAATCAAATGAAATTAATAACATTCGTTATGGAAAAATGCAAAGAAAATATTATAAATAATAATTGTACACTAGAATTCTTCTTAAATAAAAATGAAAAATTTCCAAACGAAAGATTTTCAAAAGTACCAAATGCCATTTTAGATGAATATATTAGCAAAATAGAGAATATTAAAAAGGAATTAGATAAAATAAATACATCTCTAACACAAAAGAGAGATGAAAGAACTAAACAAACAGGTAAAATTGAACAATCAATAGTTGATTTGCAAAAAGAAAAAGATGAAATATATGTAGAAGAAACTAGACTTAAAAATATTAATTTAATAGAAAAAAATATAGAAGAAAATAATATAAAATTTAAATCAAATAAAAAACAAATAAAAGAACTAACCTTAAAAATAGGAGATGTTGAAAAAGAAGTAAATAGACTAAATACAGAATATATGAAGTTAGAAAATTTTATTAAAGAAAATGAAATAGAAGAATTTGAAGTAAATGTAGATAATATTTTAGAAAGCGAAATCTACACATATGCTAAAGTTTCAGAGCAAAGGAGAAAAATAAATAATAATATTAATAAATTGTCAGCAGACTTTTCTGAATATATAAATTACATTAAAGAAAAAGTAAGCAATTTTTATATAAAACAAGATGTATTAGACGAAATAGAAAACATAAAAAATCCAAGAAAACTTTCTGAAACTGAAAGTATAAGTAATGGTATTTCTATAATTATTGAAGTATTAAATGAAAAAATAAGGCATATAGAAGAAGCACTAAAAGTTCTTGAAAGCTACCAAGAAAATTTTATAACAAAATGTTTTGAAAAAGCAGAAACAATAGTAAGAGATTTAGAAAAATTACCAGGCTTGTCTAGAATTAAAATAGGTGGAAAAGATACAAATATTATAAAATTAGATTTATTTGAATATGGAAAAGAAGAAAAAATAAATAGAATGAAAGAATATATTTATCGTCTAGTAAAAGAAATGGAAGAAAACCCAGATAAAATGAATAAAGAAGAATTAAATGAAAGTCTATCTTCAAAAGCATTAGTAGCACAAATTGTAAATATGGATAAGGCTAGTATTAAATTATTTAAAATTGAGGATATACAAGAAAATTCAACTTATAAAAAATGGGAAGATGATTTAGGGTCAGATGGACAAGTTAATGCTATATATTTTATGTTTGCAGTATGTATAATTTCATATATTAGCATGCTTACAAGAAAAGAAAATTCAAACAAATCTAAAAAGGTTATTATTGCAGATAATCCATTTGGAGCAACAAGTGCTGTATTTTTATGGAATGTTATGTTTTCAATTCTAAAAGAAAATAATGTTCAATTAATTGCACCTGGACATAATATTAATAAGGAGATTATCTCTAAGTTTGAAGTTAATTATGTTTTAAAACATGAATATTATAATGGAAATAAAAAGTCAGTTGTTGTTGATAAAGAATTTCGAACTGAAGATGATACTGATAATATGAATTTTGAAATTTTGAGAGGAGAGCAGCAGAGTATATTTTAAAAAATAGTTTTATTCCTTGCTAAAATACAATTAGTATGTTATCATAATACATATTAAAGGAGAGTGATTATATGTTAGATCTAGAAGAAAATACAAAAGAACTATTAAAACTAGATAGCAAAGTAAAAAGTTTGGGTGAATCTCTTTGACATAGAAAAATTAAAGCAAAATATAGAAAAATTAGAAGCAGAAACCACAAAGCCAAACTTTTGGGAAAATACAGAAAACTCAAAAACAATATTTTCAAAACTAAAACAGCTAAAAAGCAAATATTCTAATTTTTGCAAGATACAAGAAGAACTTAAAAACTTAATTGAACTTTCAAACCTATTAAAAACAGAATTTGATGAGGAAATAGCAAAAGACATACTAAAAAATACCAAAACTATTGAAAAAGAAGTAGAAAAACTAGAACTAAACACTTTACTAACAGGAAAATATGATGCCAATAATGCAATAATTTCAATACACCCAGGAGCAGGAGGAACAGAATCCCAAGACTGGGCAGAAATGCTTTATAGAATGTATACAAGGTGGGCTACAAAAAATAATTATGAAGTTAAAGAACTAGACTACTTAGAAGGCGAAGAAGCAGGAATAAAAAGTGTTACATTTGAAGTAATAGGAGAAAACGCATATGGCTTTTTAAGAGGAGAAAAAGGTATACACAGGTTAGTTCGAATATCTCCATTTGATAGTGGAGGAAGAAGACATACTTCATTTGCATCAGTAGAAGTAATGCCAGAAATAACAGAAGATATTGAAATTGAAATAAATCCAGATGACCTAAGAATAGACACATATAGAGCATCTGGTGCAGGAGGGCAACATATAAATAAAACCTCATCAGCTGTAAGAATAACACATATACCAACAAATACAGTAGTAGCATGTCAATCTGAACGTTCACAAATTCAAAATCGTGAAACTGCTATGAAAATGCTTAAATCTAAATTATTAGACTTAAAAGAAAAAGAGCAAAAAGAAAAAATTGAAGATATTAAAGGAGAACAAAAAGACATAGCTTGGGGAAGCCAGATACGTTCATATGTATTTTGCCCATATACACTAGTAAAAGATAATAGGACAAATTATGAAGTAGGTAATGTACAAAGTGTTATGGATGGAGAAATTGATGGATTTATAGAAAGCTATTTAAAAAGTCAAATATCATAAGTAGTATTTATTTTATTACTTTTTTCTCTTGCACCTTTTTATGCATCTTTCATTAATAGATTTAGTATTATGACAATAGATTTCTAATTAATATATTAAGATTTTAAGCAAGTATCTTTTTAGATAAACATAACATATAATAATATATAGGCTAATGGATTTAAAAATCTTTTTAACCTAATTTAATCCTTGTTTCAATTGCAACAGGATTAAAAATGATAAAATAAAAGAAGGAATAACAATGAACATAATAGTATTAAAATTTGGAGGAAGCTCAGTTGCAAATAATGAAAGTTTAAAAATTGTTGCAGACAAAATAATCAATTTATATGAGAAAGGAAATGATATAGTAGTTATATTATCAGCCCAAGGAAAAACGACAGATAAATTAATAAATGAAGCAAAAGAATTATCAAAATGCGCAGAAAATAGAGAATTAGATGCCCTGCTTAGTGCTGGAGAACAAATATCTGCCGCAAAACTAAGTATTTTACTTAACGATTTAGGATATAATGCAATATCCCTAACAGGATGGCAAGCAGGAATTTATACTAATAATACAAACCAAAATGCTATAATTAAACAAATAGATACAGAAAGAATAATACATGAATTAAAATTAAAGAAAATAGTTATAATTGCAGGATTTCAAGGAATAAATGAAAATATGGATATTACTACACTTGGAAGGGGAGGCTCAGATACAACAGCTGTTGCAATAGCAGCAGCCTTAAAAGCTAAAGATTGTTATATTTTCTCAGATGTAGATGGAGTATATACAACTGACCCAAAAAAGATTCAAGAAGCAAAAAAAATTCCTGCATTATCATATGAAGAGATGCTTGAAATTTCAAATGAAGGGGCAAAAGTATTGCATAATAGATGTGTTGAAATAGGCGAAAAATTTAAAATTCCAATTATCACAAAGTCAACTTTTAATAATAAACCAGGAACTATAATTTCTGATATAATTGAAGAAAATACTGTAAAAAGTATAGTCAAAAAAGACTTATCTAGGATTGCTATTGTTGGTAATGGAATAATTAGAAACATAGATAAAGTAAAAGAAATACTTAATATCATATCAGAAAATAAGCTAGAAATTTTAGAATTTAATGTATCTGAAAACAAAATTTCAATTTTATTTAAAAATATAGTTGATGATGAAATATTAGAAAAAATCCATTCAATTATTTAAATGAAGTTATTTAATTAAAAGAATATAATAATTTTATACGAAAAAAAGCAAATGTTTTTTCATTATTAAATATTTGTAAATTAATATAATTTGACAAAGCAACAGACGTTTTAATTATTGAATTTTGCAATGACTATAATAGAAAAATGGCAAATATTTTTCACTATTAAATTTTTGTAAATTACTATAACTAAAAAAGAGCAAATATGTTACTTAAAAAAAGTAAAATATTTGCTCTTTTTATTATATATTTTAGCAAAAACATAAATTATCGATTTATTTAATCTTCGAAATCACATATTTTATAAAATTTATAAAAAAATTGTACTACTAAAAAAATTCTACTAAACTGCGATGTTTTAATTAAATTAAAACCAAGTTCTAAAAAAGACAACCAGTGAATATATATAAATATAAAGATAAAACAAATAGGAGGAAGAAGAAATGACTATTGATGAAAGAAAAATGCCAAATAACACAGGAGTTATTCAAAATATTATTTTAGAAAATAGGGGAAAGCTAAGTATATCAGGAGTTAATGATGTATTAAGCTTTGATGATCAAATAGTTATGGTAGATACAGAACTTGGGCTTTTAACCATAAAAGGTGAAAATTTAAGAATAAATAAATTGAGTATTGACACATCAGAAGTAATAGTAGAAGGAGAAATTAACTATCTAGCCTATAGTGATAAAGAACAAGAAAAAATTAAAAGTGGGGGGATTATAAGTAAAATTTTTAAATGATACGGAGGAACAATATGATTACAAACCAAGCAATACTTTTCGCTATATTTCTATTAAATGGAATAATTATAGGCTTTTTATTTGACATTTTTAGAATTTTAAGGAAAAGTTTTAAAACCTCTGATATAGTAACATATATTGAAGATATATTGTTTTGGGTTATTACAGGATTTATAATTTTATATTCCATTTTTACATTTAATAATGGTGAAATAAGATTATTTATGATTATTGCTATAATTATAGGTAGTTTAATATATTTATTATATGTTAGTACTTATGTAATAAAAATTAATGTTACGATTATATTATTTTTGAAAAAAATATTTTATAAAATATTTTGTATAATTTTATTACCCATAAAGATGGTATTAACATTTCTTAGAAAAATTATTTTAAAACCTATAGATTTTGTTATAGTAAATATTAGGAAAGTATTTAAACAGTTATTTACAAAAATCACCACAAAACAACTTAAAACAAAAAAATTAAACACTAAATAAAAATATTTTTTAAAAATTTTCAAAAAATAAGAAGGATTTTTGAAAAAAAAGTAGAAAGTAATAATTATAGAGTTTTTAGGATGGAGAGATCACAGATGAAAAATAAGAAAAAAATCATAAGAAATATACTAATTTTGTTAATATTAATATATGCAATAATTACCATAGTACGTCAACAAAACACATTAAGTCAATATGAAAAAAATAGCCAATCTTTAGCATCTCAAATAGAAGAACAAAAAGAATATAAAGAACAGTTAGCAAAAAAACAAGAAGCCATAAATTCAGAAGAAGTTATTGAAGAATTAGCAAGAGATAAGTTAGATATGTATTTACCAAACGAAAAAGTTTATATGGATACTGGTATGTAATTAAATTTAATAAAAAGGTTAAAATAGAAAACTACTAATATTTTTTATTTTGATCTTTTTTTTATCTTAAGTAACATATAAAACAAATGATATTAAAAAATTTGGCAAAAACTGGTTACAAATTCAAATAAATATGTTATAATAATATTATTAAAATTTTATTTTTGTTCGATAGTTTTCCAATTTAAAATTTGAATATATAAAAGTAGTAATATATAAGGGAGGTTTTTATGTCAAATTTAGAAGACAAAACATTGTTAGAGTTAAAAGCTCTTGCTAAAAATTATAATATTAAAAATATTTCAAAATTAAAAAAGGACGATTTAATTAATATATTAAATCAGCTAATTAATGATAACAATGATAATACTTATTTAAATCAAAATGACCTAAAAGAAACTAATCAAGAAGACAAGAATATAACTGAAAAAAGTAATATTAAAACAACTAAAGGCAATGATATGATAGATAAAAACAAAAATGTAGCAAATAAAAATAAAGATTTAGATTATAATGTAAAAACAAAATTAAAAGATTCTGAAAATATTGACGAAAAAAAAGAAGAAGAAACTAAAACATCTACAGTTCAATACAATGAAAAAGGTGAACCTATAGTAGATTATAAATTAACAAATGAAGGAGACGAAATTGTTGAAGGAATATTAGATATATTACCTGATGGATACGGCTTTTTAAGAGGAGAAAATTTCTTATCTACTCCAAAAGATGTATATGTTTCTATGGTACAAATTAGAAGATTTAAATTAGATACTGGTGATATGATAAAAGGTATATCACGTTTCCGTGAAGGAGAAAAATTTCCATCATTAATATTTGTTGGTGAAGTTAATGGCGAACATCCTGAAAAAGCAATGAAAAGAAGACATTTCGATGAATTAATTCCAATATTTCCAAATGAAAGATTAAAATTAGAAACAGTACCAAATGAATATGCAATGAGAATAATAGATTTAATATCTCCTATTGGTAAAGGTCAAAGAGGAATGATTGTGGCACCACCAAAAGTAGGTAAAACAACATTATTGAAAAAAGTTGCAAATAGTATCTCTAAAAACAATCCAGAAGTTGAATTAATAGTATTGCTAATAGATGAAAGACCTGAAGAAGTAACAGATATGAAACGTTCTATCCAAGGACAAGTAATACATTCAACATTTGATGAATTACCAGAACATCACGTAAAGGTTGCTGAAATGGTATTGGAAAGAGCTAAAAGACTTGTAGAACAATCAAAAGATGTTGTTATATTATTAGATAGTATTACAAGACTTACAAGAGCATATAATTTAGTAATTCCTTCATCAGGAAGAACTTTATCTGGTGGTATAGATCCAGCAGCATTACATAAACCTAAAAAATTCTTTGGAGCTGCAAGAAATATAGAAGGTGGAGGAAGTCTAACAATACTTGCTACTGCTTTAATTGAAACAGGTAGCAGAATGGATGATGTAATATTTGAAGAGTTTAAAGGTACAGGAAATATGGAAGTACATCTTGATAGAAAATTATCTGAAAAGAGAATTTTCCCAGCTATTGATATTAATAAATCTGGAACAAGAAGAGAAGACTTATTACTAACTCCAAAAGAAAAAGACACAGTATTTGCTCTAAGAAAAGCATTAAATTCTATGCCAGTTGCAGAAGTTACAGAACAATTTATTAAATTAATGACAGAAACTAAAAATAATGCTGAATTTATAGATTCTATTGATGAGTTTTTGTATAGATTTAAATAAATTTGTTTTTGGATAATTATACTAATAATTTAAATATATTAAAAATAATAATACTATTTACAATTTAATAGTATTATTATTTTTTTCATCATAGGAATTAGTTGTAGTTTCTGGATTTAATTTTTTTTGAATAGAATTTTTTGAAGCATCTTTGTAATATACATTATAAACGGGGTATCTTAATAAGTTGATATTTAACTCTTTAAACAATTCATTTATAAAAATATCTCTTTTAAAGTATTTATATATGTTTTAGCTACATAATAGTTTGAATAGTTAGTTGGATTTTCTGGCACTGCTGTTGCTTGGTTTATTGTAGTATTGGAATAGGGAGTAGGTGCGCTTTGTTCTTGCTTTTGTAAGGTGTATTTTATAAAAAAATATAAAGCTATAATAATTAGTATTAAAAATATTAAAATCATAAATATCTCCTAAAATTTATTATTCTAAATAAAATTATAGCTTATAATTTTATTTAATACAATTGGATATATTTTACTTTTTTTAACTTTTTTAATTATTTATAATTTTTTATTTTTTATTAAGTGAATAAATATAAATTTGATTGTGTTGTATTGATAAAAAAATAGTTCTTTATATTAAAAATGCCTTTCTTGAGTGGAAAGGAGGGAAAAAAATCAAATAATTAGTGAATATGATATGAATAACAATTTTTTAAGATATGTAAAAATAAACAAATTCATAATACATAATAGAAAAAATAAAGAAAAATATTTGTGTGTTAATATAAATGATTTAGAATATGCTACAAAAAATTATACAGTAAAAATTGAATTGTTAGGAAAATATTTTAGAATAGAGGGGGGTAGAATATACTTCTTATATATATTCAAAACATTGCACAAAATGAAACTTTTGTGCAAAAAGAGATAGGAGCATAATACAAAACAGCCATAAACCTATACTTCTGTTATTTCAAGGCTTTTAGCTGTTCTATACATACTAATATTCATTTATATATCTTTATTTTCTTATTATATCTATATTATATTCATTATTATTATAATCCTTTGTATTATAGTTATATCAATATTCTTACGACTTATTAAAATCAGTTTTAAGACATTTTTTGGTTTACTTATATAATTTCATTACTATAATTATTTTACTTATTATATTTTTAAATTTATATCTATAATTTTTTCTTATTATATATTTTTTATTTTTATATATTAAATTGTATGAAAATTTTTCAAAAATCTCCAAAGTGCCTATTTCTCTATATTTGCCTTATTTTACGTACAACAAAACTATATGCCTAAAAAATAAAAACGGCTTAAAATCGATTCTCGTGCGTCGTATTTTTGGCACTTTTTTGTATATCTATATATGATAGTAGTTTCTTCAAAAAAATTTACTTTTTAATGGTAATTTTCTAAAATCAATATTTAACCTTAAATTCTAAACAAGTAATTTATCAACCTAAAAATAAAAATGGCTTAAAATCGATTTTAGAAGGTTATTATTTTGTATGATTTTAGTTTGTAATACAGCTATTGTAACAATCATAGAATTTATAAGATCATAGTACAAAATGCAAATATTATATTAATTAAAATATATAAATCTGCAAACGAAACTCATTAAAATCAAAATTTATATAATAAATGATTAATTTTACATTTCAATAATTAAAATTGCTTAAAAACGATTTTGAAGTTAATGAAACAATAATTTAATTAAAATATTATATAAATTCTATAAAAAATCACTAAAATAACAAATGTTCGTTTTTTAGTATTACAATGTTTATATTACAAAATTATATTTTTTAAAATTCTAAATATTTATAAATTATAATTTAAAAAATTTTATAAATTTCTATACATTTTTTTAGCTTAAAATTTATTTTTAATATAAAAAAATTTCTATTTATAAACTTTATTATTAGTCTAACAGAAGATTGCACAAAATTTTATTTAATATATTTTCATAATTTTTATATACTAAAAAAATGTGCTATTCCCCCTACTCTACCGCTTTAATCAAATAAAAAAGTCTGGCATACCTTTTCCAGTTTCCTATAGTAGAGTAACATGAATTGTAAGTTATTGCTAAATTTCATTGGGTCAATATTCCTCATAATCAATAAGAACTTTATATATTCTCATTCCATATATATTATAATAAGCTCTATATGTAGTTATAGTCATTTTATTATCTTTAGCATCTGTATATACATATCGTGCTTTTTTTATTGGAACAAATATACTTATTAGGATTACTATAACAATCAAAATAACACAAGTTTTCTTTTTCAATTTAATCTACCCCCATATGATATTTTTGTATAAACTTCATAAAATAAACTTTCTAATAATTCTTTTGAATATATTTTAGGTAGTTTGTTTCTAAATTCTTCTTTGTAATTTTTCATTTCATTTTGAATTTTTTCAATTATAAAATATCACATTTTTTATATGTGTTCAACAAACATGTATAAAAAATTAAAAAAATTATACATATTTTTAAAATATGTATAATTTTTAGTTCGTTTATATATTAAAAGATTCCGATTACTATTTCTATTTGCTCCATATTATCATAAATGAGAGTAACTACTCTCATCAAGATTGTAATTTTTAATCTAAATAATTCTTAAAAATTAATTTTAATCTTTCTTTTTTGTTAAGAAAATTCCAACAACTAATCCAATAAAAATAATCGGTGCTATTCTAATAAATACCCATTCAAAAATTGGTTGATTAAACTTTATTTCTTACTAAATTAAATTGTAATTTGTACTTCAGTTATATTACGATATTAATAAGATGAGAGTTACTATTTCTAGTAACTCTCCATCAAAAATAGAAGGGGATGTTTTGAGTGCTAATTGCTTCACTACAATTAGCACATTTTTAGATTTGGGTATTTGTTAATTTTATTATTTCTTCTTTCAATTCATCATTGACTTTTTCTTCTAATTCTTTATCAATCTTATTTTCTTTATATTTAGAGAAGTCTATTGGTTTACCATAAATCAAGGCGTTTTTTGTAAATGGTTTTGCATCACCTATAATTCCTATTGGAACTATTTTTGCTCCTGTTTTTAATGCTAAATATGCAGCACCATTCTTTAACTCTCCATTATTTTTTTTCATACCGTTTCTTGTACCTTCTGGAAATATTCCTAAACAACCGCCTGATTTTAATATGGTTAGAGATTGTTTTATCGGTCCAATATCTTTACTATCTCTTTTTACCCATATACTTTCAAATGCCCAACAAAGAAATGCAAATAATAAATTATTTTTTAATTCTTCTTTTGCCAAAAAACTCATTTTTCTTTTATTAGTTACAGATATAGCAGGAGGATCTAAATAACTTTTGTGATTACCACAGAAAATTAAAGCTCCTTCTTTTGGGATATTTTCTGTTCCTATTATTTTTAGTCTATAAACTGTTCTAAAAACTATATTTAAAACAACTATTACAATCCCTCTTGATATTTTCTTTAATATCTTTTCCATATTTTAGTTCCTTTCATCCATACCAACTAAATTTAAAATAGTATGGTTTTATATTTCTATTTAATTCTTTCATATATACTACTGTTCCATCTTCTAAATAAGTTAGTATATCGAAAACTTTTTGATAATTTTTTATTTCTATCGCATTCATATCTCTATTTCTTTCATTATAAAGTATCAAACTTTTCATTATCTGTAGTTCTTGTTTCATCATCTTGATATAATTCACGAGGTAATATATTTGGGTATTGATGCCATTGCCTTATAGACATAACGCCTCTTCCACCAGTTAATTCTTTAATTCTACCATCTTTATAAGTGAATTTTCCCTCTACATTATCAAATAATAATGTCGCAACAGGATTATCTGGTACTTGGAATGTAACTCCCCAAGTTCTAACATTGCAAGTATGAGCTCTCACCTCATATACACCATCTTCTACTTCTATTTCTATATTATAATACTCTGGTACAAATCCATCTAACTCTCTAATAAATATCCAATCTTCGTGATTTATTTCCATATTCCCTTCAGGATAATGTTTTTTTGCTTCTAAGTCGTAAATAGAAAAGTCTTTCATTCCTAGTCTCATATCATACATTGATGAGTGAATTTGATCAAATGTTATATATCCCCAATCTTCCCAGCCACCAAGTTCAGCTGCAGAAGAATCAACTGCTACATATCTTTCTCTTTGTCCAGTACCTTTAATATTTACCTTTTTACCATTATAAATGAAATATCCTTCAACATTTCCTGCCCAATTATATCCATAGGTAATAGAATGTTGAGTTAATGCTGATGGTTCTTCTCTTCCATACCAAAGAGGATATCCATAACCTTGATGTGTATATGCAGCTTTAAAAATTCCATCACCAGAATCTATTTTTATATTCCATTTTCCATTATCAAAACATTCTGCTTCATAGTATGGTGTAACTAATACTTTAATCGAATGTTCATTTTTTTCTATTTTTAAAGTTCCTGCTGGACTTTTTAAAAATTTATTATATAAAGCGCCAGGAAATTTGCCAACCTTATATATAGAATTTTTTAATTGTTGTATGTGTCAAGTAAATGTAGGCAATTTTTTTATCTTTTTTTCTAATCCTTTAAACGCATTGCTTTCAACAC